>DATDFM010000261.1:0-14051 GCA_036522635.1 Candidatus Udaeobacter sp.
AATTCGTCGCAGAAAGACACGCTAAAAACCGATCGGGAATCGGTGGTCACTGACAAGTCATGAGTGCTGCTCCTGGTCCTACTGTATTTGTTGTGGATGATTACGCGCCGGGGCGCAGGTCTATCTCGCGCCTGTTGCGGACGGCTGGCTTTGTTGTAGCTGCGTTCGCATCAGCCGAGGAGTTCCTCGCCCAGTATGATCTGGCAGCCTGTGGCTGCCTTGTCCTCGATCTCGCTATGCCCCACGTTAGTGGCCTCGAACTGCAAACCATCCTGGCAGAGAAAGGAAGCCTCCTGCCCATTATTTTTCTGACGGCGCACGGTGACGTTGCAACGAGCGTGCAGGCCATGAAGCGCGGCGCTGTCGATTTCCTTACCAAGCCAGTGAACGATGAAGACCTGCTTATGGCCGTTCGCGCGGCCATTGAGAAAGACCGTGTCCTTCGGCGAGAGCAGGCCGATATTTATGAAATCCATTGCCTGCTGGCGACGCTCACACCACGTGAGCGCGAAGTCCTGGAGCACGTGGTCGCTGGGAAATTAAACAAGCAAATTGCCAGCGACCTGGGCACGGTCGAGCAGACCATCAAAATTCATCGATCTCACGTGATGCAGAAAATGAAAGTGCATTCCGTCGCCGAGTTAGTTCGAATAACGGAACGTTGCGGAATCCGTCAACGCACTCACTAATTAAACCTCTGATGTTGGAGGCCGGGCTTGCAGCGCCGTAGCCGTGCCGCATGTGGGCATTATACGAAAGGTTAATATACTAAGGTTCAATAGCGCCCGGTGCGCCAGGCAGCTATCCTGCGCCCAATTCCCCCCAGGACATGCTCGCAATTTTCCGAGCCCATAAAGTGCTGAACAGTCAGTAGAGCTGGTCAATCAACCGAAGCTGTGAGCCGTCATGTTTCAATCATGGCGGCTTTTGTTTCAACTCCGGTGGCATTCACCTGCCGGTCTTGATCCATCGGTCCAGTTCCTGAGGAACTGCGAACGTTTACGACAAGGTGCTCAGCCAATCTCGTCTCGTGCAATTTACGAACAGGCGTTACAGAGCGTGAGGCCGTTAGACCTAAGAAATCGGTAGACGGAAATCGAAGGCTTTGCGAGGCAAAACGGGTTTAAACTCAGGTTCTACAGCCGACGACTGTGTGCCATTTCCCAGGAACGTGCAGAATTATCCTTCACGTAACTAACCGTTCGAACGTTGACTTCAGGGTTTCATAACAGCTGCAATGCAGCGCATGAAACTTAATTGTTTCGCGCGTGGTTCGAAGTCTGCTCATGAGTCGCCAGGCACCAATCCAATGCCCGAGAGATTACCTGCTCGATTGTTGTCCCTTCGCGCCTTGCGATGAGTTCAAGCTCTCCCATCGTTTGTTGATTGAGCGCATCTAGTGAAAGTGAGCCCCAACTAAACCTGATCACCTCCGCTCGCTGCTTCTCTTCCATCGGGTGGACTTACGTTTAGCTATACGAGTGCGTTTAGCCGCGGGATTTAGGCTGCTGCTTCGAGTCGAAAGCGAACAGCAGAATGATCAAAACGAAGAGCATCGCAGTTATAGTCATGGCTTTTTCGGGTCATCGACAAACAATTGCCGCCTCGAGGAGGCCGAGGAGAACGCCGACCAACGGACTCGAGAGGCGAACCAGAAGGAAAAATCCCAGCCCGGATCTTGGGCAATTGAATTTGTCTGCATGATATTATCTAAAGGATTTCAGGATCGACATTTCACAATATGTGAAATTCTTGCGCAATGGAATGCCTACCAGGTGGCTTATAGAGATTAAATTTCCGCGTTGTGCATCGAACCGATACAGGTAATTTCCGGTTCTTTCTTTAGGGCCTCCTAAAAAGCATTTGCACCGTTAGCTCAATTGGCAGAGCAAGTGACTCTTAATCACTGGGTTGCAGGTTCGATTCCTGCACGGTGCATCTAATGTTCTAAGGCCTCGAGCATTTACAACCGGGTAGCTCGACAACCTGAACCGGTTTCTTTCTCAACAATCCAATTGCTTCGTCGATAGGGTTTGTTATGCGACGTCGTGATCCCCGCTCCTTACGAGCGGCGTTCGCTTTCGCTCGCTCGGGCTGCGATGTCAGATATTGCGCTAAAGAGCGCTTTTCTGATTTGCTCCGCGGCAGGGCTGTTCACACCAGCAACCAGCGCGTTAGCGGCGAGCAGTTGCAGGATTTCCGTGATGGGCCCGCGCGGAGGAATCCGATGTCGATAGCCGCCTACGATGACCCAGCCGCCGCCATCAACAGCAACTCCTCCGATAAGCTGACCAACAGTCTCCGGGGTTAAGCTTGGTGGACTCCCCGGAATCGAGCGCCATGTAGCAACTCGGGCAAACCAAAGTTCTTGATGACCCGTTCTCGTATCTGTCCAGAGCACGCAAAAGTCATCACCCGACACATCGAGTCCAAAATACTCTCCGATGAAAGTCACCGCCGGATTCCCGTGTGAAAAAGGAGCATCGACCAGCGGATCCCAAGGCTTTTCTGTGACTGTTGCCAGAAAAACAAAGGTGTTTTGTGCAAAGAGCGCTGTGGATGCAAGTCTCACATCAATGCGATGAATGCCGTCACTGCCCTTGACACCGAACTCATAAAACGCGCAGCCGACAATTCCCGCGGGCGTAACCGCGAGCTGCGGATGGAAATGCTGCACGGGTTTTGAGTCGGAGAAGCCCATATCGCCGAGCAAGGGCCGTCCGCTGTCTCCATCTAGCCAAGTGCCATCATCGGATCGAATCCGATAAAAAATGCGTGTGAACGGGCCACGCGCATCTGCCCATGCGACGATGCAGCCTCGCTGGCCGATTGGCGCTATGGAGACGAGCGTTAAAACCCGAAACGTACCCCCGGGAAACTGTGGCCAATCCGACGGGGATTTAGGCGGGAAATTTGCGGTGATATCGCCTATGTCCTCGGCGCAGACTTCCGGGTCCGAGAAACTGACTCCGCCGTCTGATGAACTCATGTGCAGTATCACAGCGGTGTTGGGCACGTGCCACGCTATGTGAATCGTACCGTCACTGCTGACGCAAATCGCGGGCGCGAAGGCGTCGCTGGCAATTGCCGTCGCCGACGAATCAGTCCCGGCCCCAATCCAGGTTACCTCCCCGGGAGCCTTGCGGGCAAAAAAGAGCGGAGTATTAGCGGCCCAAACCGCGTACACCCAACCATAAAATTCACTGGACAGGTTGTTGTCCGTCGTTGCCCACTGCTTGTCATCACCGGCCTGGCGGTCTTCAAGAATTACGGGCGCGGGCAACCACGATGCGCCGTGATCTGTCGAACGAAAGACATACATTCCTGTCGAAAGGACGTCGTCGGGATCAGGCCGGTCAGTCCACAAATCAGGCTCGGCAACAAGATAAGCGACGCCATCCTTGTCGATTGCCAATGCGGGGTCTGTATAGCCGCCGGTCTGCTCGGTTCGACCCCACAAGTTTAGATCGGTCGATTTGCTCCACGTGGACCCTCCGTCTGTACTGTAGGCGGTCGCAATTGTGAAACGATAGTGGGAGTAGTCGTAAAAGCGTTTCGATGCGGCAATGAGGTTATCTTGATTCGTCGGGTCTGTGACTAGATCGCATTCGCTTCGCGAATTTCGGTCGCCCGGATTCCACTTAAATGAAGTGACTTGAACGTTCGTTCCCGGAAATAAGCCAAAAGGAAGCAACTCACGCAGCTGGCGAATAGAGTTCGTTATCGGCATTGCCGGTCCTCAGCTGAGCCTCTATTTGGGCGTAGGGAATATTTCTACGGTCTAATAAGTTTTTTGCAAATTGCGGTCGGATACATGAATCGAGCTCCATTGCCAAAATTCCGGGCGACAAAATGATCTTACAGATTTCCTGCCAGCCTCGGATCGCGACCCTGGCCTCGTTTGGTTCGCTCGTAGGGCGGAAGAAACGTTTCGGTCCTGGGATCCAGCTTCGTGATAGTCGGTGCGCTCACAAGCAATCTGCGCCTTAAGGAAGTTTTTTCTTGCAGCACCGTTTTCAAAATGCCAAAAACGATCACCGCCGTACCGCTTAGTGTTCGCAACACCGCTTGGAATTGTTGCGGTCTTGCCGGGTTAACGGCGAGTTCTCGAAGTTGTGGCCGAGCTGGATACAGATTTGCGGGGGCTGGTAGTCCAGAAGGAGTTCTTCGATAAGAACCCTTCCGCGGGCAGGATGTCAATCGGCCCAGATGAGCCATTGTATCTCGCAGTAAAGTTCATTGGAAGTGTTTCGGCCTTGGAGAGCGCGGGCCTCGAGATCGCGGAAATCGCAGGCGGCTTCGCCTATGGTAAAACGAACGTGGCTGGGTTGGTCGCCCTCGATCGTGATCCTCAAGTCATATCGGTCGAGAAGCAGCGCCGTCATCGGATTCATCTGGACGATAGCGTGCCGGAGCTGAAGGCAGACCAAGTCTGGTCGCGTTCCGGAGATAACTTCACCGGTTATACGGGAAAGGATGTGATCGTCGGCATCATCGACACTGGGATCGACTTTCGACACGCGGCCTTCCAGCACGCCGACGGCACGACGCGCATCCATAAGATCTGGGATCAAACGCTAACAGCGCAAGGCGGAGAAACCGTGCCAGGCCCAATCAACCGGGCGAGTTTATTGGACACGCCGGGAACACCAATTGCCCTCGGATACGGTGTGGAATACGACGTTGGGCAGATCAAGGCTGCGATTACCGACGATGCAAGTGCTCCGATCAAGGCGCGGCACAAAGACGATGATGGGCACGGTAGTCATGTGGCCGGAATAGCAGCCGGCGATGGGTCGCAATCCGGCAGCTGCCACGGAGCATTTCATTACATTGGGGTCGCCACTGACGCGACGCTGATCGTGGTGCGGAAATGGCATCTTTCGGACAACGACAGCAAAACACCGCCGACGAGCACAAACACGATGCTCGATGCGATTCGCTACATCATCAACGAAGCGCGCCAACTGAACAAACCGGTGGTCATCAATCTGAGCCTGGGATTTTTCTCGGAAAAGATGGACGGAACTGACAGCGAAACTGTTACGGTTGACCGGTTACTGACCAATAATTCCACTGGGACGGCAATTGTCTTTTCTGCTGGCAATGACGGAAACGAGAACTTTCATGCGAATGCCACTGTGCCAGCAGGTCCGACTGCCACATTGGAGCTTAAGTTCAAAGTAGCGAAGAAGGACACGACGACCAGAAGCCTCGCGATCGTTTATTCCGGTTCTAACTTGCAGGTGAAAATTACTTCGCCGGTTGGGGGCGCCGCCGGAACCATCGGTTTTCTCGTTTCCGGATTGAGCATTGTCAGCATCACAGCAAACGGCAGCAGTGGAAATGTGACTTTGAGCAACCAACCGAACCGGATTGATATCATTATTACTCCGGGAACAGGCGACACAAACGCCGATGGCGAATGGTCGATCGAGTTTAAGGACAGCGGGAGCACAGCCACAGTCATCGACGCATTCTGTCTCTTCGGGAGTTCGCATGACGACAAGTCTCCTCATTTCCTGGATCACACCACTTCCAGGAACACACTCAGCACGAATGCTTCGGGAAAGGAAAGCATCTCGGTAGGTTCATATCGCCTGGCGGGTGTTTTTCACGGAAGCAGACTATCGGATTTTTCCAGCCGCGGACCGACCACGGACTCACCGCCGCGAGTGAAACCGGACATTTGCGCCCCCGGCGAAGACATTACTTCGGTCGGGATTGCAAAAGACCGGGGAGGTTGTCAGCGCTGTTGCTGTAACTCCTGCCGCAGCTTCTATGTGGACCTGAGCGGCACGAGCATGTCGGCGCCTCATGTCACCGGCCTGATCGCGTTGATGCTGCACAAGAATCCAAACCTCACGCACACAGAGATTAAGAATCTGCTTACTGCGAACTTCGCGCCAAAACCAGCAGGCTCAACGCCCGATGAAGACGTGGGTTGGGGCGCGGGGCGAGCAGATGCGAAGAAAACGGTCGATACCGTGACGCAGGTGAACCCGCCGGTGTCAAAGGTCGCGGCTGCGTTGCCGCCGGTGACTGCGCTTCACAAAACCTTTCTCGAAACGGAGCGCGGCCCGATTCTCGACAAGTTGTTTCACGAGCACGCCGATGAAGTGTGGGAGCTGATTCAAAAGAACCGCCGCGTGGCGACGGTCTGGCATCGCTGCCGCGGACCTGTGTGGGTGCGATTCGCGCTCAAGGCGGTGCATACTCCTTGCGAGGCGGTGCCGCTGGAGACCGAAGGTCTGCGATTCACTGATGCGTGCACTCGATTTGCGCAAGCGCTGAAACGCTTCGGCTCGGAAGCGCTGCGCCGCGATGTGAAAATTTGGGAATCGGAAGTCTCGCACGTGCGCGATGGAATGACGCTTTTACAAATCGTGACGGCGGTTGGCAACCGCCCCAACACTCTCATGGCAGCGCGATCTGTGGGCTGACACTCCAAACAGATGGCAAATTCCTCGGGCACCATCGAAACAGTCGCTGTCGAGTTGGGCAATGCGCTCAAGCCGCTCAAGGATTTGCTGGGGCCGCAGATTTTCTCGAACCTTCGTTGCCTTTCCGCCAGCTTGGGCGTGGAAGTGCCGCCAGCAATTAGCGGTGACGCAGCGCTCTTGGGGAAGCTCACGGCGGCCTCAACGAAGGCTGGAGAACTGGAGCCACTAATCGCGGATCTCGTCGCGGCCATCGCTGCCGACAGTACGCCGAACATAATAGCATCTGGAGCTGTGCTCATCGCGAAAGTCGCCGAACTCGCTACGAGCCTCGATGATGTAGGAACCGCATTGCACGCCGCGGCGAATTCGCTGCCGCCTTCGCAGCGGACGGCGTTGCAAGACTTGGCCAACACACTGGTCACGCGGGCCATGGAATTCATGGCGGTCAGTTATCTCAACACACGACTGCCCACATTGACCACCGCACTATCCATGCTGGGTCTGGTGGACATAGACGCTGCTCCCGACGTTGGCCTCGAGATCAATCACGCGCCGACGGAGCCGGTGCCACGCCGTTTCTATCTTGACCATTTCCCGCAGATCGCCATTCATCCCGACCAGTATTTCCAGCAGCTTTTCAAATGGGGCGCGAATGATTTCGACGGCGTGTTCCTCTTCGAAAAGGCGCAGGCTTTGATTGAACGGCTCGGCGCTAACGCGGCGATTTATCAAGAGCCGGGACAACCGCCAGTGCTGGAAGCTTTTGTTCTGAGCGCTACGGTGGACACATCCGTCTCGCCGCCCGGCCTTAAATTCGAGCTTGCGCTGCCTGGCGCAGCGACTTTCGAAGACTCAGTGAACTTCTCCGATCTCTGGAAAGGGACGGTGAAAGTCACCGCGAACTACGAAGCCGGCATGGTAGTGAACGTGCGGCCGCCGTTCGTGGTGAACGCCATTCCGCCGACTGGAAACGTCGATCTCACATTGCAGCTCGGCATTAAAGCGCAAAATACCGACGGAACACCGGTCACGTTGCTTGCCGTCGCTGGCGGCACACGGCTCCAGGCTAAGAGCATCGGGGGCAGTGTCGGCATCGACGCGCACCTCAGCACTTCGGGCGGCGAGATAAAGCCTGAGGTCCAGCTTCAGGTCGAGGATGGAAAGCTCATCGTCGATTTTTCCCAAGGCGACGGCCTCATTCAAAAGCTGCTCGCCGGAGTGAAACTCGAGGCGAACTTTCCACTCACCGCGACCTGGAACCCGAAAGATGGTTTGCGCGTCACCGGTGATGCTGGCCTCGAGGTCTTTATTCCGCTGCATCAGAATCTGGCAATTGTCGATCTCAACGGGCTCTACTTCTCGTTAGGCATCGGCAATGATTCCGCATTGCACATCGGTCTTGCAGCTCAAATCACTGCGCATCTCGGTCCGATCGTTGCTACGCTCGATCGCATCGGCGCAGACGCAGCGATTTCGTTTCCGCCAAATGGCAGCGGCCGTCTGGGAATGGCCGATTTCAATCTCGATTTCGTTCCGCCAAGAGGTGTTGGGCTCGCGCTCGATGCCGGCGTTATCAAAGGCGGCGGCTTTTTGTCCGTTGATTCGGCAAAAGGCGAATACGTCGGCGCGCTTGAGTTGACGTTCCAGGACTTCATCGCGCTGAAAGCAATTGGAATTATCAACACGAAAATGCCCGACGGAACACAGGGCTTCGCGCTGTTGATTCTGGTTACGGCGGAATTCGTGCCGATTCAATTAGGTTTCGGCTTCACTTTGGTAGGCGTCGGCGGATTGCTTGGACTGAATCGCCGGCTTGATACGGAAGCGTTGCGTGTGGGTGTGCGAACTGGCGCCCTTAACAGTGTGCTTTTCCCGCAGGACATCATCGCCAACATCACGCGGATCATCAGCGACATTAAGGACATCTTTCCGCTGGCGGTTGATCACTTCGTGCTTGGACCAATGGGCAAACTGGGTTGGGGTACGCCGACGCTGCTCTCGCTCGAAATAGGCGTGATCATTGATTTGCCGACTCCGGCAATTGTCATCGCTGGTGTGTTACAGGCGAGTTTGCCGGCGGAAGACCTGCCAATCCTGCACCTGCAGGTGAACTTCGCGGGCGGTATCGATTTCCAGAAAGGCCTGATCTGGTTCGATGCGAGTCTGTACGATTCGCACCTCCTTATTTACACACTCACCGGCGACATGGCGTTGCGCATAGGGTGGGGCGATGAGGCGATTTTCATTCTCACTGTTGGCGGGTTTCATCCGAGCTTCAGCGAGATCCCGCCGGACCTGCGAAATCTTCGCCGCCTCGGCATTTCGCTGCTGTCCGGCGATAACCCGCGCCTTACCTGCGCGACTTATTTCGCCATCACGTCGAACACTGTGCAGAACGGTTCGCGTGTCGAGCTGTATGCGGAAGGCTGCGGTCTTAACATCTACGGCTTCCTTGGTTATGACCTGCTGGTTCAGTTCAACCCGTTCCACTTCATTGCGGATCTCGATGCCGGACTCGCGTTGCGCGATGGCACTGACGAGTTGATGGGCATTCATGTACATGGAGAACTCTCCGGACCGAATCCATTCCGTGCTCGCGGCGATGCGAGTATTGATCTTTTTCTCTTCTCTATTTCGATCAGTTTCGATGTTACATGGGGCGACGACGCCGCGCCGCAGATCGAAGCGGAAGTGGATGTGCTCCCGCTGGTGCAGGCGGCGCTGGACGACGATCGCAACTGGCTCGCAACTTTGCCGGCGAACACCCATCAGAACGTCACGTTGAAAAAGCTCGAACTGCCGCCGGAGCAGATCGTCATGAATCCATTCGCCGTCCTTTCCGTCAGCCAGAAGATCGTGCCGTTGGGGTTCGACATAAACAAATTTGGCAATCAAAAGCCGAAGGACACAACGCGTTTTGACCTAACAAGTTCAGACGGTGCCACGGAAGAAGTGCGCGAGGAATTCGCGATCGCGAACTTCCAGCAATTGAGTGACAGCGAGAAGCTGGCGCGCAAATCGTTCGAGCAAATGCGCAGCGGTTTGCGTTTCAGCACTGGCGATAGCTCACAGACCGGTGCCAACGTCGATAAAGACGTGACATACGAGCTGAGCTACGTGCACCGGAAGCGCGGGATCAGCATTCGCGCGGGACTTGTTAAGCTATTCGGGACTGTCTTCTCGATGTTCACCGGCGCGGGCGCCGTCACAAAAAACAAATTTGCAGTTAGCCGCCGTATTGGCGGAACGCCGATCGCAAAAGTGGATGTGGAGGAGCCGGAGTTCCATGTCGTGAACGGTGCCGATCTCACTCTGTACGCGGCAGGATCGAGCGCGAAGAGCGAAGCGGAAGCACGGCAGTTGCACGATGATCTCGTCGCGGCCGACCCGTCATTGCGCGGCCGTTTGCAGGTCATGTCGAGTTATGAGCTAGGCGAAGCGGCATGAGCATCACGGTCGCCAAATACACTTTCAGCGCGTGGTTGCGCAAAGGGATCGGCAATCGCATTACCGAGCCGGATAACCTCGGCCTTGGCGGCGGCACGGTAAAAGAACGCGCACATGTGCCGGTGGACGTCATGCTCAACACGACGCCGGTACACAAGGAGTTCGCACTGATCGGTCCCGGCGACATCATCGGCCTTAATCCCGACATGGTGGTGCGGACTGAGCCGCTGAATCGCATCACAAACTTCGAACCCAATTACCTGCCGTTCATCGAATTTTACGACGAGGATTTTTTGTGGCGTTACACACCGGCCCGGGCGAACGGGCAGCGGTTGCGGCCATGGATTGCGCTGCTTGTTCTGGAAGAAGGCCCCACAGAAGCGGAAAGCGAGTTCAAATATAACCCGCGCGGTTTTCCTTTGCCGATCGTCACGATCACGACACCGGATGCGTTGCCAGCACCTAACGAGACGTGGGCCTGGGGTCACGTTCATATCAACGAAGGATACGATACGCCTACCGACTTTGAACAATTCCTGCAGTCGTTGCACGACCTGGATAATCCGAACGCGGACAAGATCATCAGTCGCCTGATGTGTCCGCGAAAACTGAAGGCGAAGACCGGCTATCACGCGTTCGTCGTTCCTGCGTTCGAAACAGGCAGGCTCGCGGGTTTACAACAGGATGTTACCACAATCGATGCACAACAGCCTTCGTGGACTGCGGGCACCGCGCCGATCGACCTTCCGGTCTACTACGAATGGGCATTCCGCACCGGCGAAGACGAAGACTTCGAGTCGTTAGTCAAATTGCTCGAGCCCCGACCGATGGATCCACAGGTTGGCATCCGCGACATGGACGCCTCGCAGCCCGGGTTCGGGATGACCGTCGGCGGTGATATCGGCAAAATTCCGCCACCAGAAAAACCGCAAACAATTCTCGGACTTGAAGGGGCACTTAAAGCGCCGACGACTGTTTCGCGTCCGAAAGAAGAGGACATCGACACATCGAAGCCATTCTTCGGTGAGCTGAAGTTGATCCTGAATTTTCCCGCCGATGTGCAGGATGCCTCTGACGGCGACGACGATCCTGTAGTTTCGCCGCCGATTTACGGCGAGAATCATGCGCAAAAACATCGGATTGATCCCGCGGGCGGCGGCTGGCTGAATGATCTGAATCGTGATCCGCGTCTCCGCGTGCCCTCGGGCTTCGGTACGAGCGTGATCCAGAAGAATCAGGAAGACTATGTCGCGCGCGCGTGGGAGCAGGTGAAGAAAATCCTCAACGCGAATCGCATCATTATTCGCTCCGTGTTCGCGATGGAAACCGTGCGCATGATTCAAACCAACTTCGTGCAACGCCTCGCTCCCGCTGAGATGCTGGCGGTCTTCTCGCCCGTACTAAAGAAAGTGAAGGGCTCGCCAACGACGCTGTTCCATCAGCTCACCACAAGTCTCGTTCCGCCGGCGGCGTTGAACAGCGCGATGCGGCGCATGATCCGCCCACGCGGCGCGTACGGAAAACGGTTGCGCGCCGCGAATGCGTCCTTCAATCACGGCGCGCTCGTGCAGGATTTGAATAACGGCCGTATTAGTGCGGCGCCGCCAAAGCAGGTCTCCGACTCGGTGATCACCGACGATCGGATCGCCGAGCAGCTCCCGAACGCACACCAGCCCGGCTGGCTCCAATGGATCCTCACGCATCGATTGCTCCTACTGATGCTGTTGCTTTTGCTCGCGGTCGTAATCGCAATTGCCGGTGCATGGTGGCTCGCGTTCATCGTCGCCGCTGCCGCTGTGTTCGGTTACTTTCGCACTGCTGAACCGGAGCGCGCGCTGGAAGCAACCAAGTCGCTTACCGATCCGAATGCCACATTGCGTGACATCGAGAATGCGCCGTCTCAATCGAACTTCGCCTTCATCGTTACCGATCCAGTTACGCCAATCACCGCAACATCCGGCACCGACGTTGCGACGTCGTCGTTCACAACATCAGCGTCCACAGATGCATTGCGTTTTAACGAAGTCTCGATGATTACCCGCACTCCTGCGGGCGCTGACAGTATTGAGGCGCGAAATTTCCGCTCCGCCGCGACGCATTTCAATCAACGGCTGGCACTCCAACCACCAGAGCCGCAGCTCGTGCGTTTTGATGTTACCAACGCGCATAGCAAGCTCAGCGATGCTACACGCGCGACCATCGTGTTTCCGCAGCTCGTTGCGAAACAAGTGCGTTTCACTTTCAATCCGGCCTGGCTCCTCCAGCCCGAGCATCTCGTGCCGGCAATGGCGTATCCGGATTTCCCAGACGCGATGTATGAGAAGCTGCGCGACATCTCGAGCGAGTTGTTCCTGCCCAACTTGGAATTGGTCCCGCCAAACACGATCTCACTCCTTGTCACGAATCCGGAATTCATCGAAGCCTACATGACCGGGCTCAATCACGAGTTTGGTCGCGAGTTGCTCTGGCGCGAATATCCAACCGATCAACGGGGCAGTTACTTCCGGCAGTTCTGGGATGTCAAAGGCATCATCGCCGATGATTCCAACCTCACGCCGGAACAGCGCGCCGGACTTGCGGATACCTACAAAGATATCGTGCCGATGGACACGTGGACTTCCATCTCAAAGCTCGGCACCCATCGTAATCCCGCGCGTCCGCCGGGCCGTCAGCTCGTCTTACTCGTTCGTGGCGAGCTGCTGAAGAAATATCCGAACACCATCGTTTATGCGCAGCGTGCTCATATTTTCCGCGACCAACACGGTACGCCCGATCCGACGAAAGATCCTGTTATCGTGGAAGTGAAGACCGAAGCAGACATGCATGCGGAGATTTTGTTTCCGATATTCCGCGCCGAAGTCGAACCGGACATTCGCTTTTTTGGCTTCGACATGACACCCGAAGCCGCAAAAGGTGCGGATAATCCGCAGACGGCGACAGACGACTGGGGCTATTACTTCATCATCCAGCAAGTACCCGGCGAACCGCGTTTCGGCATGGACATTTCGTTCGAGCCGGACGACCCAAACAAGGTTACCTGGGACGATCTTTCCTGGGATGAGTTCGCGAGCGGTCTGGGTTTCATCGACACCAGCACGCCCCCTAACGCCAGCTTCTTTAATCGGCTAACGAGTGCTGAAAAAGGACAATGGGGTAGTCACTCGGCGGACATGGCGTCGATCCTTTATCAGCAGCCCGTGATGATCGCGGTGCACGCGAAGGAAATGCTGGAGAAGCTAGACCTCCAGCCGACCACATGAGCGAGTTCAACGACGCGCTTGATGCTCTCCGACGCGCCCGCGCGACGCGCGATGATGCGCGCGATCAACTGCAACGCGCCCGCATGCGCCAGCTCACGTTGCAACGTTTGCAGAACAAAGCGGAGCGCCGCGAGATCTTAAATGAAGGCGAAGACAACGAGCAGCCAGTCTTTTATCCCGATCGCTCAGAGGAACTGAAGCGCGAGCGCGCGCAAATTCAGGACCAACAAGGAGCGATCAGGCAAGGCAATGCAGAAGTTGGGCGGCTGATCGGCGACCTGTTCCAGCGTACACCGCAACAGCTCATCGAAGAATGGGATGATTCCGTTCCGATCATGCTGCTCCCGTTGCGTGTGGAAACGCGCTTCAAAGAAACGGAGCTGTGGGTACGGGTTTTTCCCGATGAGATCGCGATCAACACGCACGAAAAACTTCTGACCGAACGCGAGCAGACGTTCGGTATGGCTTATTGGAAAGCATTGCGCGCCGCGAAAGATGACGACGCCCGCAAATCGGGCTGGCAGGACTTGGTGAAACGTTTCGGGGCGAATCGCGCCGCGTGGGTTGCGCTGCAAACGAAACCGACGAACTGGAGCGATCCACCGCCAGCGAGTGATGATGCGTTGCAGTTCCCGAAATTCGACATTGCGAAGCCGGATAGCTGGACCGAAGCGCCGCACAGCCGCGTCATGCCTGATCGTTTTGTCCTGATGCTATTTCGCGCCGGCAAAGCTGTGCACTCCGTGGTCAGCAATCAGGTGGATGACATCGTGGTAGTTGGGCCCGCGCCGCTCGATGACGAAGGCAAGTCGACCCTGAAGCGAGACGCTGCGACCGGACGGCTCATCCTTGGTGACGAGTTCAGTTGGATTGCTGACTTCCCGCTCGCCGTCGAGAAAGG
>DATDFM010000262.1:0-8546 GCA_036522635.1 Candidatus Udaeobacter sp.
GGAATTTGAGGTTGGCCTATCGAAATCAAGCCGCAGCCGAGTCTTGTGCTGTGTGGCAAGGGGGGCCGTCGGAGGCACGCTTTATCAAATTGAAAGCTCCAATTCCTCCTGAGGTTCTCAATCAATGTCGCGTTCTCAAAAAGCGATGGGAACACCTGACTGCTCTTGGTCTCATGGCAGCCAATTTTTGCAAAGAGACAGTTCGGCATCCGACGCGACGTGATCTTCGCGCGACGATCAGTTTGAAACAGATTGGTTCGGCCGCCTTCGCGCGACCGCATTTTCTCGTCGAGTTCGAGAGTTTTCAGGCGAGGGCAGCGACAGGATATCAAATCAGCAGCGCTTCGTTGTCGCATCTGGTCCGCCTGACGAGTCGAGAACAGAATTTGGCGCGTTTGGTATGCGACGGGCGCAGTAATCAGGAAATTGCCGATGAAGCTGGTTTGAGTCTTGAAACGGTGAAAAGACATCTTCATTCCATTTTCTGCAAACTGGAAGTTTCCAGTCGCAGCCGATTGATGGCGTTGATGCGTTGAACACGTCAGTCCATCGCTAGTAAACGGCGTAGCACTCGTCATCCGACCATCGTAGCGGTGTCGCTGTGTAATCAGATGTGTTATTGGATCGATCGCGTATTCGGTAATCCGGCGTTGTCTGCAACGTGGCGACCATGGTGAAGAGTCAATTGCGTTCCCGGGAGATTAATGACAATTCCCTGCTTCACGTAAGCTGCCTTTGCTTCCGCTAGGTTGGAAAACCTGTGTGAGTCTGGCTCGACATTGATACATTTCAGCACATCACGCCTGCTCTTTTGGTTCCGAGACAGATATTCCTCCTACCGCCGCTTCGAATCGCCCGAGTTATGTCAGGCAGACGATCCGCGATTGGCCGCCCGCCACCACCTCTGAGCGAAATGAAGCCGTTGCGCTGGATTCTACCGAGCATGGCGAATGGGCGAAGGATTTATCCTGTTTCAATGCAACAGTCCGTAAAACGGCATGTTTTAAACACAGTTTCCTGGGCTATTCTAGAGACGTGTTCTGACTATACGAGGTGAGCCGGTTTCGACTGCCTAATTCTCATCGGTGAAATAGCGAAGGCGCCCTTCGCTATTTCACGCCACCGAGGGCTTAAGCTTCGACTTCTTCTGCAGGAGTGGCAGAACTTTTTCGACCAGCGCGTCGGCAGTAATCCCGTACTTCTTCCGTAGGATTGGAACGGCGCCGTGTTCGATGAACTGATCGGGCCACCCGATCCTCACCACAGGTGTATTGATCATCTGTGAGTGCAGATGTTCCATCACCGCGCAGCCAAAACCGTTGTGCAAAACGTGATCCTCGATCGTGCAGACCACCTCCACGCTTCTGGCGAAAAATTCGAGCGTGCCAGTATCCATCGGTTTGATCCAGCGCGGATTAATGAGCGCGACGGAAACTCCTTTTTCTTCGAGCTTGCGCGCGGCTTCTTCGGCAATCTCAAACATTGCGCCGAGACCGAAGATCGCCACATCGCGCCCATGTTGGACAACTTCCGCTTTGCCAATCTCCAACAGCTTCGGCTCCGCTTTGATTTTTGCACCTGTTCCTGAGCCGCGCGGGTAACGAACCGCAATCGGCCCGGAATTGTAATGCAACATCGTCCAAAGCATGTCGACGAATTCGTCCTCGTCCTTCGGCTGCATGTGGACCCAATTCGGGACATGTCGCAGATAACCGATATCGAACAATCCATGGTGCGTAGGGCCATCATCGCCGCTCAATCCCGCGCGGTCCATGCAGAGCTTCACGTTTAGGTTTTGGATGGCGATATCGTGGATTGCCATGTCATACGCGCGCTGGAAAAAGGTGGAGTAAATCGCCAGGAACGGCTGCAAACCCTGTGTTGCAAGGCCGCATGCGAACAGCGTCGCGTGTTCTTCAGCGATACCTACGTCGTAGTAACGGTCCGGATGGGCCTTGGCAAAATGCGATAACCCGGTGCCGCTCGGCATTGCCGCGGTAATGGCAACAAGCTTCCGATTGGTGTCTGCGAACTTCGCGAGCGTTTTCCCGAAAATTTCTGAATACGTCGGAGTGGGCGTCGGCGCGGTCTCGCCGCTTTCGATTTTGTATTTGCCAAGACCGTGAAACTTATCCGGCTGCTTGAGTGCCGGAGCATAGCCTTTGCCCTTTTGCGTCAGGATATGCAGTAAAACCGGCTCATCCTGTGTTTTCAAAAACTCGAATGTCCGGATGAGCAGGGGAATGTCGTGTCCATCGATCGGTCCGTAATAACGCAGCCCGAGTTCTTCGAAAATCACGCTCGGTACGAGCAAACTTTTAAAGCTCTCTTCGACTTTATGCGCGAACTCTGCAACGGATTTGCCCGCAACACTCTCTACAAATCGCCGCGCCTTCTCATGAAGATGAGCAAAGGTGGGGCTCGTTGCGATGGTGTTTAGATAATTGGCGATCGCGCCGACATTTTTTGCGATCGACCACTCGTTGTCATTGAGCACGACAATGAAACGCTTGGTGTGCGCTTTGACGTTGTTGAGCGCTTCGTAACTAATTCCGCACGTAAATGCGGCGTCGCCTGCGACGACCACGATATTCTCGTCTCCGCCGCGGAGGTCGCGCCCAACGGCCATGCCGAGTGCTGCAGACAGGGCGGTTCCTGCGTGACCCGCACCATAGCAATCGTGCTCGCTTTCGCTGCGCAATAGAAAGCCGTTGAGGCCGCCGAATTGACGCATGGTGCCAAATCGGTCGAGCCGGCCGGTAAGCATTTTGTGCACGTATCCCTGGTGGCTGACGTCCATGACGAACCGGTCATGTGGTGTGTTAAAAACCCGGTGCAACGCAATGGTAAGCTCGACGACGCCGAGGTTGGGGCCGAGATGCCCGCCCGTTTGCGATAGAACTTTGATCAGCTCATCGCGCACTTCCTGAGCGAGCTGCGGCAGGTCCTGTTCACGCAGCGTTTTGACGTCCTCAGGCGAACGGATCCCATCGAGCAGACGCTGCGGTGCGTCTGTCGTTTTAGCGGTTTGCTGATTTTCAGAAGAGTTTGATTTCGTCATCGGTGCTTTCAGATTCGACCGCTGTTTTCTCGGGAGGACCCGCTTCTTGCGCCGGCTCGAATTCCTTAACTACTGCTTTCCCAGCGCTGTTTCGAGTAATGATTTCAATCTTTTGCTCGGCGTTGGCGAGACGTTCCTGGCAGGTCTTTACCAGTTTCATCCCTTCCTCGTAGCGGACGATTAAATCCTCGAGTGGTAATTTACCCGACTCCATCTGCTCGACAATTTTTTCGAGCCGATCCATCGCGCCCTCAAAGTTCAACTCCGCCTCGCGCGGCTTTGGTTTACTACTCATGGGGAAAACGGATGAATTAAGCACAGCTTCGTTAGGAAAAAAGGGCGACTTCCGTTGTAGTGGCCTGCAGTCCTCAGCAGATTTCGTCACGCCACGCGTCCAATTCCCTTCTGCGCTGAGGACAGCGCACGCTACAGTGATCCCTCGGTGAGATGTCGAAATAAACGCTCGCGCCAGTTTGAAGCTCAACGATTGTTCACTTCGAATCAGCGGAGATGCACGTATTCCAATTGCCTCGCCGGCATCAATTGAAGCAACCAACTCAGACCTTATCATCTACGTCTTTCTATTCGATGTGGGACGCTGTTGCGCGCTTCGCGAAAGAAATTCGGACCAGCGAATTCATGTCGGAAATGATTAGCCGTCGAGATGCTTTCGGCAGCGAAGGGGTGATGGGAGCAATCGATTGCGCAACTCTTTACGGGTTGACCCGCTGGCTGCGCCCAAAGGTACTCATCGAGTCCGGCGGGTTCATTGGTATGTCCTCGGCGTTCATTTTGAAAGCGCTTGCAGATGAAGAACTTGCCTCCTCAAAGCTATATAGCATTGAATTGAGCGAAGATTGCGAGCAAGGCGCACTGATTCCCGATCACCTGCGATCGTCGGTTGGATTCGTGCCGATGCGAGGTCGGATCGAGGATTTGCTCAAAGGCGACGAGCTACCGGAATCCATCGATATGTTCTTGCACGACAGCTCCCACAGCTATCACCACATGCTGTGGGAATTTCGCCACTTCTGGCCGCGCCTGCGCGACGGTGGATTACTCGTTTCACACGATGTGCAGATGAACGCAGCCTTCCCTGAATTCGTCACCAAAACGTACGCGCACGAGAAGAAAACCGGTCGCCGCGATTTGCAGCGCACTTCGCACCACGAATGGGGTCGGTGGGGCTACATCGGCTTCCTCATCAAGAAGGGCTGAACCGGGTATTCGCTCCTACAGGCGCTTCCCTTTCGCCGATTCGCTGATCAATTTTGCCAGCCGAGCCATTCGCGTTTCTTCCTTCTTCGCGCTGACAATCCACCAGCAGATCACCTTTTGATATGATGGCGGCTGTGTTCGGAAAAAATTCCAAGCTGCTTTGTTTTTCTGTAACAGCTTTGCGTATCGCTCGTCCAACTCGGTGCTTCTTTGTTCGTACGAATAAATGCCCGACTTATTCTCGAGGCGCGCTGTGAAGGCTCTTGACCCCGCAGGTCGCATTTGTTTTTGTCTGGCTAGCTCTTCGGCGCGTTTGATATTGATCGCGCTCCAAATGCTGCCACGCCGCCGCGGCGTAAATCGAATTTGATAACTAATTTCGTCAATACGCTTTCGGACTCCGTCGATCCAACCGAAGCAGAGCGCTTGATCCACCGACTCGGGCCAGGTGATGCTCGTCTTGCCCGAATCCTTTTTGTAGAATCCAACCCAGAGCTCAGTCGCGGTCGCGTGATTCTTCTCCAGCCAGGTCTCGAAGTCCGCAGGCGTTCGAAAAAATTTCGGTTTCAACCGATCTGACTTTTGTAAGCGGAAGCATCTTTGAGCTTTTTAAGCTCGTCAGGATTGTCGACTTTGAGAACGTAGATCCAGCCCTGGCCGTACGGTTCTCGGTTAATCAAGCCCGGGTCGGCTTCGAGGGCGTTATTCGCTTCTATGACTGTGCCTGTCACCGGAGCATAGATGTCGCTCGCTGCCTTCACTGATTCGACAACCGCGATCGGTTCCTTGGCTTTCACCTGCCGCTCAAGCTTCGGAAGCTCGACATAAACTACGTCGGTTAATTCCGATTGCGCGTGATCCGTAATGCCGACACGGATCTTGTCGCCTTCGCGCTTAATCCATTCGTGGCTTTCGGTATAGAGCAGGTCGTCTGGGATCATCATGATGCTGGTTTTCTGTAGAGCGGTTTCTTTTCTATGGTGGCTGGGAATTTTTGCGCGCGAATCTCGATCTCAATTTCGGTGCCGACTTTCGCGTGCGCCGACGACACATACGCCATGCCGACGCCCCAGTTCAAGCTTGGAGAAAGCGTCCCGCTAGTTACTTCTCCGATGCGCTCGCCGTTGCGGAACACCGCGTAGTGCGGCCGCGGCGGCGGACCTTTTTCCTTCATCCGAAACGGCACGAGTTTTTCGCCAGGCCCTGATTCTTTTGCCTTCACCAGGACATCGCGACCCACGAAATCCGGTTTGGCCAGATCGACGAAGAACCCTAGTCCCGCCTGGATCGGATTTCGTTCCGGCGACAGATCGGAACCATTGAGTGGATAGCACATCTCCAGCCTCAGTGTATCGCGGGCGCCCAGGCCGCATGGCTTGACTCCGAGCGGCTTACCGCGTTCAAACACGGCATTCCAAAACTTTTTTGCGTCATTTGCGGCGAAGAAAACTTCGATACCGTCCTCGCCTGTATAGCCAGTTCGGGCGACCGAGACGTTCGTTCCGTCAAACGAAACATTGACAATGTGATTTCGCGCCGGCACCTCGATGTCGTTCCCGAAGAGCGCATGAAACAGGGCAACGGTCCGCGGACCTTGGATCGCCACCGCGCCAAAGTGCGCGCTGCGACTTGTTAAAGAGAGCCCGTCCTTCAGACGATCTTGCAGCCATGCAAAATCTTCGTCCGCGCGAGCTGCGTTCACAACGAGCAGGTACTTTTGGTCCTCGATGCGATATACAATCAGGTCGTCAATGATCCCGCCGCGCTCATTGAGTAAAAACGTGTACTGACCCATACCGACGTCGAGCTTGTCGACGTTGTTAGTCAGCATCTTATTAAGCCAATCGCGCGCAGCCGCGCCTTCGACGATGAACTGGCCCATATGCGAAATATCGAAAACGCCGACATTGTTTCGCACTGCCTGATGTTCTTCGACGATGCTGGTGTATTGCACCGGCATTAACCAGCCGGCGAACGGAACCATTCTCCCGCCGAGCCGTACGTGCTCGTCGTGAAGTGGCGTCTTTTTGTGTGCCGCTTCGGTCACGCGCCAAGGTAGCCGCCATTCAAACGTGGTAAAGGTTTGCTCACAAGATGACCACAAACGGTCACAAAGATCGCTGAAATTGCAGTCGGGTTATTCTTTGTGTCCGTTGTGTTCTTTGTGTGAACAATTAAACTCGCCAAATCGCGATGACCTGGCTGGATAAACTTGAACGCCGTTTTGGTTTTCTCGGCATTCCGGGCCTGATCCGGATTGTGATTTTTTTCACGGCACTGGTTTATGTGCTGGTTTATCTCAATCGCGGGTTCGAGTCGTTTCTAATGCTCGATCCCCCCCTGATTCTTCGAGGGCAGGTTTGGCGGCTCATCACCTATATCTTCCTTCCGCAAACGTTCAGTCCGCTTTGGGTGTTGCTGGCACTATGGTTTCTCTGGTTCATCGGCGAAGGTCTTGAACGCGCGTGGGGGTCCTTCCGACTGACGCTTTATTTTGTGATAGGGATGATCGGCACCACGCTCGCGGCATTCTTTTTCGGCAGCAATTTCTCCAATGGCATGCTGATTACGTCATTGTTCTTCGCATTCGCGCGATTTTATCCCGATGAAGTCATCTACATCCTTTTTATTCTGCCTGTAAAAATCAAATGGTTGGCGTGGATTTACGCCGCTTTCCTGATGGTCGGATTTTTTCTGGGGGCGAACTCATATCGCGCAGCGCTGGTTGCAGCGTTCATTAACTACTTCATTTTCTTTGGCCCGGAGATTATTCATCAGGCTCGCCACCGGCACGACGTGTCGACACGGCGGAAACGTTTTGAAACGCAATCTCGCGACGTAACCGAAGCGCTGCATCGCTGCGCGGTTTGCGGGGCCACTGAGCTGAGCGATCCAAATCTCGATTTTCGTGTCGCCCGCGACGGCGAAGAATATTGCATGCCGCACCTGCCGAAAGCAGTGTCGAACACCTGAGGATTTCTCACACAGCGTATACAACGGCCACAAAGGGGTCCCATTTCCCGGTGTCCCTGGTGATCCTCACTGGACGCTGTGTCGAAAAATCCGTAAGTCTTGACCACCTCCTTTCGCGTCCGACACTACCGCGATGACTGACAAGAACACTGCGCTTGTTCCAGAGGAAGGCTGGCATTGCTTGCATTTATTTTACCGGGTCGAGTACGGCCAATGGCAGCTATTCAGCCGCGAGGAACATAACGCTGCGAAAACGAATTTAGCGGTGTTGGTGCAGGAAGTGCGCGCGATGGATTCGACTCAATTGCTTACACTTGGGATGGTGACGCCCAAGGCCGATATGGGCTTTATGCTAATCACGCCCGATCTGCACAACGCCAACAGTATTGAGAAACGATTGTCGCTTTCGTTAGGCCCAGACGTGCTCACGCCAGTTTACAGTTATTTGTCACTGACCGAGGAAAGTGAATACATCACCACAGAGGAAGAATACGCACAGACGCTCGAGTCTAGTGTTCGGAAGGATCCTGCAAAGCTCGACGAAGCGCTAAGGTCATTTCGCGAGCGAATCAAGCACTACCGACAGGAGCGTGTTTACCCGACGCTACCAGATTGGCCGGTGGTGTGTTTTTACAATATGAGCAAGCGCCGCGGCGAACAGCGCAATTGGTACGCGCTGCCGTATGATGAACGCCGCAAATTAATGAAAGGGCACGCCAGTGTCGGACGCGAGTTCGCGGGCAAAGTGAAACAGTTGATCACCGGTTCGACCGGCCTCGACGATGCGGAATGGGGCGTGACGCTGTTCGCGCGCGACACGTTTCAGATCAAAGCCATTGTTTACAAAATGCGGTTTGATCCGGTCAGCACCGAATACGCCGAATTCGGCGAATTTTATATTGGCATCCAATTACCGCTCGACGAATTGTTCCGGCGTTTGCAGCTGTGATATTCTTCCTCTTCCGCTTTCTCTTAATCTTAGTCGCTCCGGATCGTCTCCCGTTCCATTAAGACTGAGAGGAAGAGGAAGTCTTCTGGATGGGTGACAGAGTGGTTGATTGTGCACGCCTGGAAAGCGTGTGTGCCGAAAGGCACCGGGGGTTCGAATCCCCCCCCATCCGTATTCCCCGGGCGAGAAGCATTGGGTTGCAGGATTTCGCGTACGGTCAAAACGCAAAAACATTCTTGACAGAAACTGCTGAAATTACTTAGGAAGTCGTACCTAGGGAACCTGTCAATCCGGGTGCGGCAATGATACCAGATCTTCGCAGTCCGTACGAAAAGACCTGCGGCC
>DATDFM010000263.1:0-2478 GCA_036522635.1 Candidatus Udaeobacter sp.
CGAGGTCCCAGAGCACTTGTTCGGCAGTGGATGTTTCTGTGCGCCTGGCGATTTTAAGATCAACCGCTATAACATTAGTTTCCGTATCGCCGATATTTTCCACCGCGTCCGTGGTCGGCTCACGCCAAATCGCTTCTCCCGTGGAAGCAGCCTTGTCCCCGCTTCTTCCATCCGGATAAGTAAATGTAGCCTTTGCACCGCTTGCGACGTAGCCGACACCGGCGGGATACGAATGCATCGGTTCTTTTTCTCCCGGTTTGAGGCGGCATTGAACCACGCGTACTTGATCGTTTTCTAGCAGCACCTTGTAATACTGGGCCGAAGTTGTTACCGGATCCTGCGCATGGGCGGTAGCACAGGCTGCCACTAACAACAGTATTATTATGGGTGATTTCATTTGTCGGGAGGGTTGAGGACTAAGGTTTGGAACGCAGTTGAAGCGCTCCATCATTTCGAAGAACCGTGGAATTCGCGCGCGGGTACAATTTTTTCGGCGAGTGCTTCAAAGCGCGGATCCTCGCGCAGAGGATCGACAAGCGGATCAACTCTAATCCACGCTATCTCAGAGCCGGCGTGATCTTGATAACATCGTTCAAGCCATTGGAGCGCCTCATCTTTTTCCCCGAGTCCGACATAAACAATGACAAAGCTATAAGCAGAGACGTAGCGTTGTTTGGCCAGCTGTTTCAGTTGATCCAGTACCTTCAAAGCCTCACTCTTATTGCCCGAAGACGCGTAAGCGTGACCGAGCAGCCCGAGCACGAACGGATCATCGTTTAATGCTCCCGCCTTCTGGTACTGCTCAATCGCGTGATCAAAGCCTCGCTTCGCCGCGAAAGCCTGCCCGAGATTCACGTAGGCGTAGTAGTAGCCAGGATCGATTTCCAGCGTTTTGCGCAGTTGCGTTATAGCTTCGTCGTAGCGGCGTGCAAAAAGGTAATTTACGCCGAGATCCGCGTTGATCACGAGCGAGAGAGGATCAAGGTCAACTGCTCGTTTTCCTTCGGCGATCGAATCATCGAACCGGCCTGACGCGGACAAAGTATTGTTGCCGTACTGCTGGTGTCCGGTTGCATAATTTGGGTTCAACTCGATCGCGCGCTGAAATTCCTTGTTCGCTTGCGACAAATCGAAGTCGTAATACCAAAGTGCCAACGCCAAAGTGGTGTGCGCTTCAGCGAGGTTGTTATCCAGCTCCAGCGCTTTCTTCGCCGCGGCCATCGCCTTCGGATAGCAATCTCGCGGTGCTCCCGCGGTGTATCCCGGGAGGAATACGTAAGCATCGGCAAGACCGGCGTAACCTAGCGCATAGTTCGGGTCGATCGCGATGGCTTGCTCAAAGTAATCGATCGACTTCTTAAGATCGTTACCCGTGCGTTTGTTCCAAAAGAATCGCCCTTTCAAATAAAGTTGATGCGCTTCGGGATTCTCCGTCGGGTGCGCGGCAATAACCTGTTGCTCGGAACCGGTTAGCTTTGCCTGTAACGTGTCGGCAATTGTTTTCGCGATCTCGCTCTCGACCGCAAAAATGTCCGTGAGCTTACGATCGTAAACTTCAGCCCAGAGATGCGCCTCACTCGTAGCCTTGATCAACTGCACATTGATTCGCACCTGGTCGTTCACTTTTTGCACACTGCCTTCGAGCAAATGAGCCACGCCGAGTTGTTGCGCGATCTGAGGCAGGTCGCCCCTATTTTGAAAACGCTGCGTAGAACTGCGCGCGATGACTTTGAGGTCCGCGATCTTGGCGAGGCGTGTGAGGATTTCGTCCTGAATGCCCTCAACAAAGTAAGCGTTATCGGGATCGCGACTCAGATTCTCGAATGGCAGAACGGCTATGCTTTTCTCGGGAATGGAGGGTCGCCGGCCTGCAACGCTATCGGTAGCATTGCGGGCAGGAACTCCTGTCGAAGACTGGCCGTGGAGAGCGAGACCTTGAGAGTTCGGCGTGGCAGGAGTTGAAGGCCCGCTCGCTCCGTCGCCCGGGTTACGGTCGCCCTCCAGATTGTTGCGCGCCCGACTCGCCCACCAACCACCTGCGATCACCATCGCCAAAACAAGCGCGGCAAGGGCGATGAGCGGAAACTTTGAACCTCGTCGAGGCACAGCATCCGTCAGCGCGACTGCCGCCGGTTGGTTTAAAAATTTTTGCGGCGCGGAAGGATTCCCGGCATCATCAGTGTATAGGTTCACGACTGAAACACGCGTGCCGTGCTTAACTTCGCATTCCCCGAGATTGGACAAATGCGAGCGCCATTGCGGATATTCTTCAAGATCGTCCGCCACGCGTTTTGAAAGCAGAATGTGACCGGCGTCGCCGCAATCCATCACACGCTGCGCGAGATTGATGCCGACACCCGCAATGTTGGCTTGTTCATTCAGATCGGTGATCTCGTTAACCGGACCGCTGTGAATTCCCATGCGGACTTTCAACTCGGGGTGACTTTTGAGAGCCTTACTGATTTCCAAGGCGCAGAG
>DATDFM010000264.1:0-3088 GCA_036522635.1 Candidatus Udaeobacter sp.
GTTTGCGAATAAAGGACTGCGTAACCGTTGCGCCATCGCCGATGTAAAGTTGCACGTCCTTCAGCGCTGCACTGCGCTCGTGGATGAAGATCAGGTCAGGCGCGTAAAAGATCCGCGCCCGACCGGTACTCACACGATATCCGACCGCCGGCGAACGAACGGAATGTTCAACCGGAAATGCTTCGAACGTGATCCAACCAATTTTTGTCGGCGTACGCTCTTTGATCACGTGGCGATCGTTGATTGGGTAATGACTCAATTCCTGCCATGTTTTTTCCGTCGCATACACCTGACAGGGCGCGCCCTGTTTCAATCCCCACGCGTGATCGGGATGCGCGTGCGTGAGCACGATAGCTTTGGGGCTGAGGCGCTTGAGTTTTCCCAGCCAATCAAGCCCGCAATCGATCATCACGTTCGCGGTGCGGTACGAAACCAGCAGCGACGTATGCATTCGATGTCGCCGCGTGCGCGCATCTATCTCACCACGTGTGCCGATGAACATCAGCTTCATCAAGGACCTTAGCCCTGATTGGAAGAGCGAAACGCGATTTATCTGTGTGGCATTACTGGACAATATACTGGGTCGCAGACTGAAATCGTCGGAACAGCACAAAGAAGCGCTTACGGCGGTAACCGGCGTCCCGGTCTTAGGACTCGACGCTTTGGCCTCGACTGCATACGGACCCGAAGCGGCTCTGACAATTCTTGCGGCAGCTGGTGCTACGGGGCTGCACCACTTTCCGGCCATCAGTTTGTGCATGCTCATTTTGCTGATGGCACTTTACCTGTCGTATCGCCAAACGGCCGCTGCTTACCCGGATGGCGGCGGTGCTTACACCGTGGCGAAAAAGAATCTTGGTTATCGCGCTGCGGTGATCGCCGGAACTGCGCTGATGATCGATTACGTGCTTAACGTGGGCGTGGCGATTTCCGCTGGCGTCGCGGCAGTGCTGTCGGCAATACCGGCGCTATATTCCCACAGATTAGCGCTCTGCCTCGTCGTCCTCCTCACGTTAACTCTCATAAATCTTCGCGGTGTTAAACAGTCCGGCATCGCGTTCTCTTTGCCGGTCATCGGTTTTGTCGCATGCGTCGGAACCGCACTGACGATTGGAATGGTACAAATGTTACTGAGCGGCGGGCATCCGCGCCCAGTCAGAGTGCCGCCGCCAGCTCCGCAAGCAATCGAAGCTGCCAGTATATGGCTGATATTGCGTTCATTTGCCAGTGGTTGTACCGCGATGACCGGTGTTGAAGCCGTCAGCAATGCCGTGCCGCTTTTCAGGAAGCCGAAGGTACCCAGAGCACAATGGACACTCACAATCATTGTGACAATCCTGGGCGCTTTCCTGCTGGCAATCAGCTATCTCGCGCCGGCTTACAACGTCCATGCTATGGCCGAGGAGCAACCCGGGTATCAATCTATTCTTTCCCAGCTCATTGGCGCCATCACCGGGTGGGGGATTTTTTACTACATGGCGATCGCAACTGTGTTCAGTGTGCTCGTCTTCTCGGCGCAGACCAGTTTCGCCGCTTTTCCGCGCGTCTGTCGATTGCTTGCCGAAGATGGATTCCTGCCATCATTCTTCGCCGAACGCGGCAGACGGCTGGTGTTTTCAAGCGGCATCATCGGTTTAACGATAGTATCATCGCTTCTATTGATTGGGTTCGCGGGCATTACGGACAGACTCATTCCATTGTTCGCAATTGGGGCGTTTAGTGCATTTTCGTTATCGCAAATTGGAATGGTCGCTCATTGGCGGCGCAAACGAGGAAAACACGCGCGAACAAAGCTGGCCATTAACGCTGTCGGAGCGGCCATCACAGTCGTGGCGCTCATCATTATCATTGTTGCGAAGTTCATCGAGGGCGCCTGGATCACCCTCATCGTTGGACCAGGCCTGATATGGATGTTTTGGAAGATCAAAGCGCATTATCAGCATGTGAAACGAAAGATCGGTCAGCGAGTAAGATTGAAAACGGCAAAGGCGCGCCCGCCGGTGGTGATCATTCCAGTCGATAGATGGAACCGTGTCACTGAACGCGCTGTCCGTTTCGGAATGGAAATGTCTGATGATATCACGGCAGTGCACGTCTCTACAGAGCACGAAGACACCGACAGGCTGCGGGAAGCGTGGATCGAGAAAGTAGAAAAGCCTGCGCGCGCGGCGAAATCCGCAGTGCCGCAGTTAGCGATTATCAGATCGCCGTACAGGCAGATCTACGAGCCGATCCTGAGATTCGTGCGAAAAATCGAAATGGAAAAGAAGGACCGGGTGGTCGCCGTTGTCATTCCAGAACTGGTGGAGCCGCACTGGTACGAAAAATTGTTACACAACATCCGCAGCGTGGTCCTGCGAGCACTTCTGTTTTTCAAAGGCGACCACCGCACTGTTGTGATCATGACCCCGTGGTACCTCCGGGAATATTAACGCAAATTTGTAGCCACCGCCCTGTGGGCGGTCCACTCTGCAATTTGATTCACACAAAGCAAGAGGGTCCGCAGGGCCGTGGCTACAGGTAAAGCGGCGTGCGATTTATCTGTTACGCGAAGAACTGTCAGTTTAAACGACGGCGCTGCAACGAAATGCGGGTATGAGGCCAGGTTTCAAAGTTCTCTGGTCCATTTTGTTCGTGAGCGTTTATAATGATCTGAGGTCCTTCGCTTCGCTCAGAATGACAAAAGGTATGGACAGCGCGAATCGTTCACCGCGAGTTGGCCACGTTTCGTGGGGTCGGCTGGAAGTAGAGGGTAGGGCCGAGCCGTACAAGGATGCGAAGCTTTTCCCCGGCGGTTCACGCGAATGGAATTGGCGCGAGACAAACACGTCTCACCGTCCCGGTATTCAAATCGCCGATGTCCAGGAATTGTTAGAGCGTGGCTCGGAAGTGGTGGTGCTCTCGCGTGGAATGGCCGAGTGCCTGCACGTTGCGCGCGAGACGCTCCATTTTTTGAGAGAACGAAAAATTCCGGTGCACGTGTTGCCGACCCAGCACGCTGTAGCGCTTTATAACAAGCTTGCGCAGACCGAGGCCGTGGGCGGTTTATTCCATACGACGTGTTGAGAGCATTGAGGCACGCAATCCG
>DATDFM010000265.1:0-55030 GCA_036522635.1 Candidatus Udaeobacter sp.
ACGCGTCGACAGTTGAACTCGAGGCTTGCCTTGCGATAAGGCTTGGAAGCCTCGTATCATCAACAGTTAACCCTTACCAAGAGCAAAATACGCAAAGCGAACATGAAAAACCTATCAATTCTTACAAATATCGCTGGTGCCATGGCAACATTAGCACTCTTAGCAGCGTGTGAGACGACCGGCACCAGCCAGTCTAACTCGGGCCAACAAGAGGCCTTACTTGCCCAGTCGGGCTTCAAGACGATTACGGTCACCACACCTAAACAGCAAGCGGCTGTGAGCAAATTAGCTGTAGGTCAGGTTTCTCCCGTGAAGTACCAAGGGAAACTGTATTACGTATATCCCACTGCCACGAAGGATAAAATCTACGTTGGCAGACAAAAACAAGCCAACGCCTATAACCACGCACTGGCGGCACAACAGACTCAGCCGGGTCAGAACAACATGAATCCAGCCCCGACCATGACATTTCAGGGCCATGGTCAGCACCAAGTCGCGGCTGAGGAATTTGATGGCTTCGGTCCAATGGGTGTTAACGCTCTGGGAGATTGGTAAGGACACTCGAAGTTAATCGAAGGCAACGGTTTGACGGTTCGGGACGTACCTTGGCAACGAGGGAGCTACGCTCAATCACCACGCACAATGTGACAGAATCAATATGAAAAACCTGGTAAGACTAACAAATCTCGTTAACATCGTAGCAACATTGGCACTGATCGCAGCGTGCCAAACCGTCGCCACCAACAACGCTGAGCTAGTTGCCTCTAAGAAGGAGTTCCTGCTTGCGCAATCGGGCTTTAAAGTCATAACAGTTACCACTCCCAAACAGCAACAGGCTATCAACGGCCTGGCCCAGTACAGAGTCTCGGCTGTGAAATATCAGGGCAAATTGTATTACGTGTTTCCCACCGCGAAGAAGGATAAGATCTACGTCGGGAAGCAAAAGCAGTTCAACGCCTACAAACGAGCGCTCGCAGGACAACAGGCAAGCTATCCAAGCATGAATCAGCAAGGCGAGCAGCAGATGGCAGGGCAATCTTTGGAGCCTTCGCTGGAGACCGCAGGACCCAACCATATCGAAGTTCAACAGTTCGGTGGATTTGGTCCAATGGGCGTGAACGCGCTCGGAGATTGGTAGCTGGCAGCGTATATGATCGGAGGACGACATGCTCGTCTGAGTCTCGGTCAGGTGAAGGAGAATCCAGTCGTCAGGATCGCCAATTGGAAAGCGGTTCAAACCGCTCTCTTTCTGATTGCGTTCACGGTCGGAGCTGCGGGAATCGCCACGAATATTCGGGCCGCCGGATCTCCGGACGCGGTTACAAGCGAGAACTCAAACAATGAACCTTTCGGTCCTGGTGGAGGGGGAGCCCTGAAACTGCCTTTGATGGCCGCTGAGAATCTAGCCTTCGGAGCGGTAAGTGAACCTCCTGATGGCGAAGAATCGGAGAGTGATCTGAACCGGAAGCTAACCAACCCGGTGAGCAGCATCTGGTCCATCTCCAATCAGTTTAATAACTTCGAATTGAATAACGGTCAGTGGAATAACAACTGGAACTTCCAGCCAGTCCTTCCAGTTAGTCTGACTAAGGAGTGGAACCTCATTACACGACCGGTGATGCCCTTTTATAACATTGTCCCGCACGAAACGGCACCAAACGAGTTCGCGCGAGACGCCGGGCTGGGCGATCTGACTCTGCTGGAGTTACTGTCGCCTTCGAACTCGGGCAACTGGGTCCTCGGCGCGGGACCTACCGCCATCTTTCCAACGGCAACGTCACATTTCACCGGCCAAGGCAAATGGCAACTCGGTCCTAGCGTGGTGGTAGGCTACCTCACCAAGGAATTCTTTGTCGGCGTATTCCCCCAGCAATGGTGGTCCATCGGCGGCGAGCATGGTTGGCCCGACACCAACCAGATGAATCTTCAACCTATCGCGACGATCTTTTTCGGCGAGGGCTGGAGTTTCGGGTACTCGGGCAACATCCTGGCGGACTGGACCGCGCCGTCTGAAGATGTCTGGACGGTTCCTATTGGACTTGGCTTGGGCAAGGTCTTTAAGCTCGGCCGGCTGCCCATCAAGATTAACCTTGCGGTCCAGTACATGCCAGTGCATCCCCGGATCTCTGGCCAGGAGTGGAACGTGCAGCTCTCGGTCACTCCTGTTATTCCAAAGCTCGTCAAAGGTGCCCTGTTTCAGTGACGTGGAGAAAGTCAGCGGTACAATCAGGCAATCTCGGACGGCCCGCAGGGCGGTGGCTACAGCGCCGCTATCGCGCCTATTAGTGCAGTTTGTCCTGGTTCAGTTTTTCGGTGTCGGGAGTTTTCGGAACACTCGCCCTTTGAGAAGGGATGGATTGACCTTCTGCATTCAAGGGGAAATGCATACGGTAGAGAGCGCCAAACATAGCTACCGAGTTGTCGCTCCACAATCCGCCGTGACCCCAAATGATCTCCTTCGGCACGCGTACTATCCAGCACGGCACACGGGCATTGCCACTGTAGACAAATTGCCAGCGACGCCAGTCTTCATTGCCGGTTGCAGGGCGTGTCTCATCCGGATTGTAATCTGGCCCCTGGCAGAATTGCTTTTCGTGACCGTTGTTCTTTTCGCTGGTGAGAAACGTTCGGCTGCGCACGTTGTGTCGTACATTCGCTTCGAAGGCCCGGTTCGCATAGGTGCTTAAACCCGAAGGTGCAGTTGCTTCACCAACTGGTACAACTTGAAAATTTACGAGGTATTTGTCGTTACCCGGCGTGTGGGTTTGTAACTCGCCCTCTGATATTTTCTGTCCGTTAGCTCCCGGCAAGGGAACTTTGTCCCAGTGGTAATGAAGATTTACGGTGTTGGCGAGGGTCTGACCGATTGGGAAAAACGTTCCCGTCGCCTGATCATTTTCCGATTGCAACACGACGAGAAACGGCCGGTTTTCGTTTACGTAAGCGCCTTTTTCCGCTCCAGGCGTTCTGCCAACATAAGCGCCGCGGTCAGAATCATACTTATAAAGATAATCTAACTCCGATAACAGCTGTCGAGTGCCAATGGCGTTATCTGCTGGATTAAAAGCCACTGCCATATCCCATGGGCTCGCGTTGCGCGCGCCGGTGCTGCTGGCATCGAGGATGGAATGAGAAATCGTGCTACTTAAAACCAATCCCCCAAACGAGTGGCCCATTAACACACAATGATGGACTTGCTTGCCTGGAGCTCGGGCGGCCAGTGCCAGTTCGTTAATGGTAGCCAGGCAGCTGTTTTGCGCAGCCAGCTCATTACCGGTGGACTTGCGGTTCCAAAACGTCAGCAAATTCAATCCCGGGAAGGTAAGATCTTTGCCACGCCAACCAATGTACACACCGATGACATTTATTTTTTCCTGCGTCACCTCCGGAAGACGCGAGATCATATCAATGAAGTGCTCGAATCGACAAACATCACCGGAGTTCGCATTGTTCATCCAACCGTGGATGTAAACGAAAAGAAGTGGACGTTGTGCCTGGCGAATCACATTGATCGCAGCCGCTCGTTGCGACATATCCAAGGCGGAGCCCTGATCGCCGAATTCAATGAAAGCGAATTTGTAGCGACCGTCATTCGGGCCTCGCAGTGAATTGAGCGGTTCACTGGAAGTGTTCGCGTGATAAGGCCCGTATTCGGCGCAGGATCCGAGGAAAAATGTCAACGTCAGCACCCAAAGCACACGGCGCCGAATTGAATGAAGGTTTTGCACTTAATCGAGAAATAACCAGTGTCTCTGGTAAAAACAATAAATTACCTCTGAAAGTGCATAGGCCTTTGGTCCAACATATGGACCTGACGGTGCGTTTTCAGATCCATGACCCGAACCGTTCGGTCGGGGCTTGACGCTGGACAGCGATGGGCGCTTGGCTTAGGACTGCTGACGCCGCTGCTAACGTTTCCTCGGCAGGCATACTCATGGAGATTCATCAGTTGCGCTATTTCGTCGCCGTCGCGGACGAAGGTAGTTTTTCCCGCGCGGCCGCGAAGGTGCGCGTGGCTCAGCCTTCTTTGAGCCAGCAGATTCGAAAACTGGAAACGGAAATCGGGCAACGATTGTTTGATCGTCTGGCAAGATCGGTCGTCCTCACCGAAGCGGGCCGATGTTTCCTGGACTACGCGCGCCAAATTTTGGCATCGATCGGCGATGCTCGCCGATGCGTCGATGAACTCAAAGATGCGGTCACCGGGAAGCTCGCAGTCGGTGCGATTCCCACCATCGCTCCCTATGTGCTCCCGGATTTGGTCAAGAAGTTCCATAAAGATTATCCAGAAGTAACCTTGGAGCTTGTGGAGGATGTGACCGATGGAATTACGCGTCGCATAGAAGCTGGAGAGCTGGATGTGGCGTTGGCATCCACTTGCCAACAAACTCCAAGTCTGCGACGTCAATCGTTAGGCCATGAACCGTTGCTCGCGCTCGTGCCAGAAGGTGATTCGTTGACAAAACAGGGTCTCCTCCAGTTTGACGATCTTAAAGCGCACCGATTTCTCCTTCTCCACGAGATGCATTGTCTTTCCCAACAAGTGCACCACCTGCTCGAGTCACGCCGCCTGCGTCCGGAGATCGCGTTGGCCGGTAGCCAGCTCACGACCATTGCGCACATGGTCGCGGCTGGTATCGGCGTCTCAATCGTCCCGCAAATGATGGTGAAACATCAAGGGACGCCTGGATGCGTTAGCCTGCCGTTCGCTGCACCTGTACCCGAGCGTGAACTGAATTTTCTTCATAACCCGCTGAGGTTCCAGAGCAAAGCGGCGGCAGCCTTCCATCAAGAGGCCGCAGCTTTGTTGTCAGGCGTTGGTTCGCCGACAGCTCACGAATTGAAAAACTGAGCTTATCTCATCGTCTCCAACGCCGTCGCGACCATGGATAACATGGGCCATACGGCGAGGATCAGGATGACGCAGAAGACAGCGAGCTCAGGTAAGTACTGAGGTCGCGTCCTGTGCACATATCTTTCCTCGAGGAAGCGTGAGATGCGCTGTCCTATCGGTATTCTGGTTTCCATGCATCAACCGGCCACATCCGAAGGGCGGATTGAAATACTTTATTCGTCTAGGAGCGATAGGTTTTGCCTATCCGCAGGATTTACAGGCTCCAATTCTAAAGCTCGATCATTGTGCCCCGGCAATTGGAGGCGCCGCAGTGGCACTCGAATTTTTTCTTGGATGCTTCGGTAATCGGCTCATCGAGCTCCATGTGATAATCATAAAGGAGTTCCTCGCCGGGGTAGATGTCGCTCACCGCATAAATGAAGATGCGGCCGTCTTCCTCGACCGCTTCGCAATTTGGATCGCACGAATGATTGATCCAACGCGCATCGTTACCACCGACTTCTGGATTGATTACATCGCCGTTTTCCAATCCGAAGTTAAAGGTGTGCGGATCGTTCGGGTCATCAGGCGCGGCTTCCCACGAGACGCGTTCGCCCGTATACTCGATAATGCGTGTGCCCTTACGAATAAACGCCGCGGCATAAACGCCCCGGCCATGCACGCCGGACTCGCGAACCTCAACGTCGACGGATCGCTGCCGAGCTCTTGTTTTCTTCGCCATATGCGATCGCGGAATTATCCTGAGTTCTTAAGCTTGTCTGCAGGCACGACCGCTATTCTTCAATGGCCCCGCTCATATCACGCAAGTGCTGACGGAATGTGTAATTTGGATCGGCGGCGCGCTTCTCTAGATATCGCGCGAAGTCTAACTGTTCGCGCAGCGAACGCCCACTTTTAATCGCCTCCGCCTGGCGCCGTTCTCGATGCCAAATTTCCTGCGCGATGGAAAGCAGGTCATCAGTGTGTTTTGCAGGGACAAACAAGCAACCGTCGTTATCAGCAAAAGCCACATCGCTGTGTTCGACGACGAAATTGCCGAAACGCGCCGAATGCAATGCCAAAGAATCGCGGGTGTCCAGACGTTGCGGGCCCGACGGGCACCTACCGTAGCTGAAAATTGGGAGACGAATTTCCCGCAGTTCTGGTGTATCGCGGTGCGCGCCCCACACGATGATTCCACCGAGACGACAATGTTCAGCTTCAAGCGCGGTGAGGTCGCCAATGCAGCCTTCGTCCAGCCGGCCGCCATTGTCGATCACGAGAACGTCGCCGGGTTGCGCGTCTTGCATTGCTTCCAGAAAAACGTCGACGCTGCCAAAATGTTTCACTGGAAAAGCCGGGCCGGCCAGGCGTTGATTCGCAACCACGGATCGAATGCCGGCGGGACTGATTCGCAAAGGGATCTTCAACCGTAGAGCAGCGTCGGCAATCAGCGGAGTTGAGAGGCCTGCGAAAGCGTTAGATAATGATTCCGCTTTCATGCTGCAACCATGCGCGTCTTTCTGGGTTTGCAAAAGGAACAGACGTTTCCGAACTCTGGAATCAAAGATAGCAGGTCGAGTTGCGGATTCCTGCCAAATGTTAGAATGGAATTTATGAAGTGGTCGATCGCACTGGTTCTCGCCTTCTGGCTAATCGTCGGCTCGTTGATGGCAAATCTAGGCGACAACAGTGAGAGGATTGAAGACGCATATGGCACAATCGTTCAAAGACGCCTGTTAGACGACGGAAGAGTAAGTGTCGTTTATACCAAGGACCGCTATCTCTATATGGTCACGTTTGCTAACAGTCGGAGCATTACGGAAAGTTATTCGCGCGCAGACGGTAAAGATCTTTCCGAAAAAGAGATCGCGAAGTTTTTAAAGGCGAATTCACGCGCTACATGGATACCATCGAGCACCCGTACTGGGCGGCACTTTAAAACCAGTGACGGAGCCGCAGAAGCTACATACGGGGTTCTAAATGGTCGACCCGCACTGACTGTGCACGACGTAAGACGCTGATCATCCGCTGATGTGACTGTTGCGTTGCCGGACTTCGCTCCGCAGCATCAACCCGGCAAGGACACCAACAAGAAGGAAAACGACACTCTCGACCAGAATATAACTGGCGGTTTAGACGCTTGGGAAACCGGACCAATTCAAGTACGAAGCGTTGGCCAGCGAAGGTGCCAACGCGCGTCTGCGCCGATAGCTAAATGACCACAATTGCCTGGACCACTTCGGTGGCGAATTCAACCGCGAGCGATTTGCCTAATCCGAACTGACGTCTTGGCGGATGATACATAAAAATCCCGGACGGATTTGCGGCTAGTGTTTGCTGCATCTGTTTCATTGCGTCATTTTTTTGCTCGCGCGTTGCATTTTTGCCAACACCGAGACCGGGAAAAATGTACGGGCCGGTTTTCTCGCCCATGCTGCTTTGCATTACACTGAGCACGGTAGACTCGTTAGGTATCTCTGAAATTCGGCTTCACCCAGCGGTAACGCCATGTGCGCGATCAATGTTCGGACAAACATCGCAAGTCCACCAAGTATTCCGGCAAGAGGAATTCTCACGTTTCACAGAATGAAAGATCCGCGCGAGGCTGTGAAGTAAAATTCCTCCGGCTTAAGTCCGTTTGTTAGGCAGATCCTCTTTCTCATCGCACGGTCAATGACGAAGGATTAAACACGCTGTTCAACATTACAAAAATGTAAGGCAAAACTCATTGACGCTGTTGTGTTTACCTTGGCAGTCTGATCGTCGCACGTAATTCAACTAATCAGCTCCAATCAAGTATGAAAACTCCACATTCATTCAGTCACACTCGTTTCTTTTCGTCTGTGCGCTTCGCAAGTGCGGGCGTGCTTTTGTTCGCGGCAGCCACAATGGCCTTCGTTGCGACAAATTCATCTGGTCCACTCGCAGTGGGTAAATCAAACAATGCAGGCAAAGCCAAACGTGATGTCCGCCTCACTCACTCCCGCGCCTTTTCCGATCATTTGAAGACACTCCTCGGTCCCGCCCGCGAGAGCGATGTGGGGCTTGAGGGTCCGGTGCAGGAAGCTTATGACAATCAGGCTTATCCGGCTAAGTCGATAGCTGCAGCCCAACGGACCGCAGCATGGAATTCCGCGAAGGCGATTGCCAGGCTGCCCGGCGGTAAGCGAACCAACTGGCAGGAGGTCGGTCCGCACGGAGTTTCAGCAGACGCCCTCGTAGCATCGGAGTCTACTGGTGGCACCACGGGCACGATTTTCTCCGGACGTGTTACCGCAATCGCGGTTGCGCCGAATTGCACTCTGCAGAGTTGTGCAATCTTCATAGGAGCCGCGGGCGGGGGCGTCTGGCAGGCTGATAACGCGCTCGCCCCACAACCGAACTGGCACCCCGCGAGCAACGGTATCCCGTCCAACGCGATTGGTTCTCTGGCCTTCGATCCTAACGATCCACGTGTGAAAACGATCTATGCAGGCACTGGCGAACCGAATGGTTCCAGCGATTCCGAGGCAGGCGTGGGTCTCTATAAGTCAACCGATGGTGGCAAGAACTGGACTCAGATTGCAGGGAGCATCGCCGCAACCGCCCCGTGCGCTTCCGGGGTCGGCACATGTCCAGTCGCAACCGACCGCTCGATTGGCGCCATCGCGATCGATCCAGCTGATCCCAGTCACATATTCATCGGAACTGACGTCGCTCGGCACGGGTCGTCCTCAGTTAACGGTGGCCGCTTCACGCCGCCGGGGGCTGCGAAGGTGGGTCTTTATGAATCAACGGACGGCGGGGCGACTTTCGCCGACAAGGTGATTCTAACACAGGACGTCGTCGATCCGAACAACCCGACCGGTGGCGACTTTTTCCGTGCTGGTTGTTCGCACATTGAGTTGTATCGACCGGGGAGCGAGACGCAGGTTTACGCGTCATTCTTCGACTACGGTGTATACCGGAGATCGATGACACAGGATAGCGATACCGCTTTCCACAAGATCTTTAATTCTGCGGGAGGCGGCACGGTTGCGAACTCTTCAACTTCACGGACCGAGTTCTCTAGCAACCCGAACGGCGCGGCGCTTCGTGTTTATGTCGGCGACACCGGGAGCGGTTCGCCGGCCAACTTCTTTCGCGTGGACAACGCCAATGTTCCGGCGGGGTCTCTCTTTGACGGAACCATGAACGTCGGATGGATGCAGCTCTCCAACTCAACGAATGGCACGCCAGGCTTCGCATCGCGCAATTACTGCGCTACGCAGTGCTCGTACGACATGCCGGTCTATTCTCCGCCCGGCGCTCCAGGTATTGTTTATATCGGTGGCGCGATGCAGTACAATGAACTCGGTGGCCGATCGAATGGCCGGGCGATCCAGCGGTCGGAGGATGCCGGTGTGAATTTCACGGACATGACCATTGGTGCGAACGGCGTGAGCCTCCATCCCGATGAACATGCAATCGCAGCGACTCCGTTTAACCCGGATATCGTTTTCATAGGAAACGACGGCGGCGTCTGGCGGCTGGATGGCTCATTCAGCGACGTACACAGCGAGTGTGCATCGCGCGGATTGAGCGGCGCCAATCTGATCGACTGCAATAGCTGGCTCTCGAAGGTCCCAACGACCATCTCGAGCATGAATAGAAATCTTGGAACGCTCCAGTTCCAGAGCCTGTCGATCAATGTCCAGGACGCGCTGAACGACATAATGGGTGGGACGCAGGACAACGGAACCCAGGCCTACAACGGACAAGGCAACGGAAGCTGGTTCGTTACCATCTTCGGCGACGGCGGGCAGTCTGGCATCAATGTCGCCAGTCCGAATGTCCGTATGCATACATTCTTTAGTCAGGCGGGCCTGTCGCAAATCGACGTAACCTTCCGCGGCACCGACCCGACGATCGAGAGCGAGACCGGGTGGAACTGGATTGGGGACCCAGGCAGTTTGAGTGGCGAGAATATGTCCTTCTATATCCCGCTGATCACTGACCCAGTGGTGAGCGGTACGTGGTTCTTCGGCGCGCAGCACGTCTGGCGGACGCTGGATAATGGTGGTGATCAAACCTTTCTCGAGCAGAACTGCAGTGAGTTCGTCAATGGTCTGCAATTTACCGGTGCTTGCGGTGACTGGGACCCGATTGGTGCCGATCTAACAAGCACGTCGTTTGGGACTGACAAACAACCTGGCGCTGCCGGTTACATTGTTGCTCTCGGTCGGACTGCGAACGACAACAGTACGCTTTGGGCAGGGTTGCGGCGAGGTCGCGTGTTTGTTGCCTCCAATGCTGATGACCCGACGCCAGCCAATGTGACTTTCTATCGGATTGACACAGCGTCGACGCCAACGCGGTTCGTGAGCGGAATTGCAGTCGATCCGACCAATCCAAATCACGCGTTCGTCTCATTTTCTGGTTACGACGCCTATAATCCCACTCAACCAGGACACGTGTTCGAGGTGGTCTATGATTCGACGACGCATACGGCGAATTGGACAAGATTTGATAACAATCTCGGCGACCAGCCGATCACCAGTATTGCCGTCGATTGGGTGACTGCGGACCTATACGTGTCTACTGATTTCGGCGTCAATATACTGAAGGCAGGCACGGGCACGTGGGTTCCAGCGGCAGGTGGTCTGCCGCCAGTGGCGGTTTACGGGCTCACTATCGACTTAAATGCCCGCGTGCTTTACGCAGCAACACACGGCCGTGGTGCCTGGCGTCTGAGCCTGCAGTAGAAGTTGGTTTCGTAAACAGGCGGGATAGACTAAATTCTATCCCGCCTGTTTTTTTGATGTCGAGTTGATCTCCTTGAAGTACTTAGGAATTTTTCTACTGGCCTTTAGCGCATCGCTCAGTGGAGCAGAGCAGGGTTTCCTCGAAGGGCATTTGAAAATCATCTTCGGTATGGCAGCGCAGCCATCCGGTGATATGCCCCGCTCGGAGATTGCACCGGAATCCTACGCTGAGTATCCGCTGATTGTCCTGAACCAGGAGAACAACAAAGAAATCGCACGCGTCACAGCCGACAGACAGGGAAATTATCGGGTCCCACTGCCGCCGGGGAATTATGTTCTCGAGGTTCAGGATCGTGTGCGCAAGCGTGTTCGCACCAGGCCACAACCCTTCACTGTTATCTCGAATCAAATCGTCCGTGTAGATATGAATGTCGTGATTGGACTTGGCTTTCACTGATTCGTCTTCATATGCGACTTCTCTGCACCGCAGACGGCCACCTGAGCGCCGATTGACGAAGTAAGTTTTCGTGCGATTAATTGGCGCGGTAAATTTCTCCCCTCGCAAGTCATTTCTCTCGCGAGGTGAATACTGCTCGCAAGTTTCAGGTTTAAATAACTCCGCACACCTATGGCGGGACATAGTAAATGGTCGAAGGTCAAACGCTTCAAAGGCGCGATTGACGCCAAACGCGGGAAGATCTTCAGCAAATTATCGAAAGAAATCACCATCGCGGCGAAGAGCGGCGGCGGCGATCCCAATGGCAACCCGCGTCTCCGCAGCGCCATCCTCGCGGCGAGAGCGCAGAGCATGCCCAACGATAATATCGACCGCGCGATCAAGCGCGGCACTGGCCAGGGCAAAGATGGCGAACAACTCGACGAAATTACTTATGAAGGTTACGGGCCGAGTGGCGTGGCGATCATGGTCGAGGCCGCGACGGACAACAGAAATCGCACGGGAGCGGAAGTCCGGAGAATTTTTACCCAGCACAGCGGCAACCTCGCTTCGACTGGCAGCGTCTCGTACATGTTCCACCGAAAAGGACAGATCACCGTCCCGCGCTCGAGCATCGAGGAGGATCGATTGTTGGAGATCGCCTTGGAAGCTGGCGCGGAGGAGTTGACAATCGAAGAGGATCAATATGTTATTACCACTTCCCACGATCAGCTCTACGCCGTAGCTGAAGCACTCAAGAAAGCAGGCGTCAGTACCGATGGGCAAAGGTTTACGTTTATTCCCGATAGTACAGTCGCGGTCAGGGACGAGGCCGTGGCGCGTCAGGTGCTTCGCTTATGCGATGCACTCGAAGAGGACGATGACGTGCAAAACGTCTATTCAAATCTAGACATTCCAGACGAAGTGCTGGCCAGATTGCCGGCCTAAAAAAATTATTGCTTACAGAGACTTGTCACGGCGCTGCCCCCCCAACCGCAGCGAACATCTTTAGCCTATGAACGAAGAAAACGAAAACCAGTCCGCCACAGGACGTACTTCCGGTGCCGAGCCTGCGCCGCTGGAAACTGAATCCGCAGCACCGGAACAACGTCATCATCGCCCGCGCCGTCGTTTCCCGCGACGGCGTTACCGCGGGGATCGCTTCAGGCGCGATAATTCTGAAGAAACACCGAATTCCTCTACCAATGCAAACAATACTGACGTCGCCGTCGAGACGCTCGATCAGCCCCCGGCCCGGGAAGGCGCTGAGGGTGGCGGCGAAAGCACCGAGCAGGTTCAAAGCGAACCGGAATTTGGTGAGGGCATCATTGAAATTTCCGGCAAAGGATTCGGGTTTTTGCGCGATCCCAAACGTAATTTCGTGCAAACGCCTCAGGATATTTTTGTCACTCCCGAAATCGTGCGTCGCTTCGCTTTGCGTGACGGCATGTGGATAAATGGCGAAATCCGGCGCGGCAGCCGTGGTCCGCAACTGACGAAGCTGCTGACGATCAACGGCGACGAGCCGGCTAAATATCAGGGACTTCGCCCATTTGAAGAATTAACGACGATTAATCCGAACAAACGGATCAAGCTCGAAACAGTCCCGGATCGGTATACCACGCGGATCATGGATCTGATGACTCCGCTTGGAATGGGCCAGCGCGGTCTGATTGTCGCGCCGCCTCGAACTGGCAAGACAACGCTGTTGCATCATATCGCCGATGCGGTCGCCAAGAATCATCCGGAAATGGAGCTGATTATTCTTCTGGTCGATGAACGTCCCGAAGAAGTAACTGATTTTCGTCGGTCGCATCCGACGGCGCAGCTAATGGCCAGCTCCAACGACGCCGATATAAAGAGTCACACCCGAATTTCTCAACTGGCGATCGAGCGAGCCAAGCGGCTGGTCGAAGCTGGCAAACATGTGTTCATCCTGCTCGATTCAATCACGCGTACGGCTCGTGCATTTAATAATGCGATGGGCGGAGGCGGCCGCACGATGAGCGGTGGTATCGACGCGCGTGCCATGGAAACTCCACGAAAGATTTTCGCAGCTGCGCGGAACACCGAGGAAGCGGGTTCGCTTACCATTGTCGCCACGGCTCTCATTGAAACCGGCAGCCGTATGGATGAGCTCATCTTTCAGGAGTTCAAAGGCACCGGAAACATGGAAATGGTGCTCGACCGAAAAATCAGCGACCAGCGGATCTACCCAGCGATCGACATCTTTTTGTCCGGAACGCGCCGCGAAGAATTGTTGTTACAGCCGTGGGAGCTGGAGAAAATCAATCTCATCCGGCGCGGTCTGGCCGGTCACAAGCCGGAGGAAGCGATTCAGCGTCTGCTGATGTTCGTGAAGAAATTCCCAACGAACACTGAAATGCTCAAAGGCATTCCGGGTTAAGCTGGCGCTTTGATTTTCCGCTCGTATACCGCGTGTATCGTGTCGCGAGCATCGGCGTAATCGCGACGAAATTTTTCGAAGCTGTCATAGCCCAGACGAACGGCGAGCTTTTGCTGTTCGCTAACATCCGAGGGAAGGGACGAGACGGCTTTGTTCTCGTAACGCCTGAGTCCGCATTCGCATCGCCGCAGCGTTTGGTACGAATCTTTCAACTGCCTGGCCTCGGCGTCATTCAATAAACTACGCCCATGCAGCCCGGTCACAGCGCGATCCCAGTTCGGCTCCCAGACGTTTGCACGCATCTGCAATGCTTGAACGAGAAATTCCGCTTCGATAATTCCACCGCATCCGGTCTTCAGATCGCAAAAATCCGATCCGCTGCCGCGCTCGCGTCGAATCCGTTCGAGCATGCTGTCGATTTTGGCGAAAAGATCAGGGTCCCGGCTGGCGCGGCGCCAGGCCGTTTTCGCAAGTTCAATGAATTCATTTCTTAGCGGACCACTGATGGCACGCGCCCGAGTGAGCGCCTGCATCTCCCAGAGCTGCGCGCGATTCTCGTAATACGACTGATAAGTCTTCAGCGAGCACACCAATGGACCGTTTTCCCCTTCGGGACGCAGTCGCGTATCGAGCGCCCAGACGTTTCCCTCAGCGGTTGGTTGCGCCATGACGCTGACCAGATTCTGGCCGGCGCGATTCTCCTCGCCGACGAATATCACGTCCAAGTCTGCGCCATAACCGATGTCGCGTCCGCCAAATTTGCCGAGGGCGATGATTGTTAGTTGGTCGTCTCCAACGAGCCTCGCTGTAAAAACGAGACACGCTTCCGCCAAATCAGAAAGTTCGGCAGACACGCCCTCAGGCGTAGCTAGTCCCGCGATTTCGCGCAAAATGATGCGCAATAATTGGCGCTGTCGATAGGCGCGAATGGCATCGAAATCGTTCGCATGTGCGCCTAACGACTCAAGCCGTCGGATGTTTTCTGAAAGTGATCGTGGTTCATCAAATGTCGGGTCCCTCGTAATATCTTCCAGCAGTTGCGGTCGGCGAATAAGAAGATCGCCGGCAAATCTGCTGGCATCGAAGGTTTTTACGACCAACTCAAGCAACTTCGGATTTGTAACAAGCAGCTCGAATAGCAAACTGCGCAGGCCGTAGCCTTCGACGAACCGAACAAACTGATTCAGAGTCGTATCGGGATCAGCAGTTTTGGCAATCCAACCCAGCAAAATTGGCCGCAACCTTTGGAATATCTGGCGGGTGCGGGTCGCGACATGAAAGCTCGCCGCACCTCGTTCGAGCTCTCTGAGCGTTTTGTCTGCTTGTTTCGGATCCTTGAAAAATTCAAGTGTGAATTTGGCGGGCTGCGCAGGTCCTTTAGAGATAATCCGTTGAAATATCGGACGCACTGCTCCCATTCGGTCGTGCAGCGCTGTTGTGAAATCGCTCGCCGACGAGAAGCGAAGGCTCTGCGCGAGGCGGCTCAGTGGGTCTGTCTCGTCCGGAACGGTGTGGGTCTGTTGTTCGGCTTCGATCTGCAGCCGGTGTTCAACCCGTCGCAGAAATCGATACGCATTATCCAGTGCCAGAACTTCATCGTGCGGGAGCAAATCAAGTTCACGTAGCGCGCGGAGCGCCTTTAGCATACTCGGTTCCTGCAGAAACGGATTACGCGCGCCATGTATGAGCTGCAGCGTTTGGACGATGAACTCGATATCGCGAATGCCGCCGCGCCCAAGTTTTACATCGCGCTCCAGTTTTTCGCGCCCAACCACGTCACGCTCAATGCGGTGTTTGATGTTCGCAATCTCCTCGAGCAGATCTGGCGTTACGCTCCTGGGATAAATAAATGGTTGATGTAGTCGCAGGAAATCGTAAGCCAACTCGCGGCTGCCGGCGATTCCGCGTGCCTTGATAAGAGCAATTCGTTCCCAAGTTTCGCCGAAGCCAGCGTAATAGTTTTCCATGCTATCCAGAGACCGAGCTAACGGGCCTGCCGAACCTTCGGGGCGCAACCGCAGGTCTACTCGAAACAGCAATCCAGATGGATGCGGCGTCGAAAATGTTTCGAGGATTTTGTTTCCCAATCGATTGAAGAACTGATGGTAGGAAACGTGCGGAGTAAGTTGGCCTTCGTCGCTGTAGAGAAAAAGAAGGTCAACATCAGAACTATGATTGAGTTCGCCTCCGCCGAGCTTGCCAAGCGCAACAATCGCGAACTCTGCTTTTGGCGAGCCGTAACGTTGCCGTAGTTCGGTGTCCCAAAACACGAACACGCGCCGAAGACAAATTTCTGCGATCTGTGACAGCTCACCGGTGGTCTCCTCCAACGGCGCGACCGCAGCAAGTTCGCGCACGGCTACGCGTGTCATCTCGCGGCCTTTCCAAAAACGTAGTCCTCCGAAACCGTTGCCGGACGCAGAGACACCCGCGAGAGCGTGCAATTCAGCGAGCATTTCCATGGGGCCGCGCGATGCGAGGCACACCTCGGGTTGAGCGAGCCACAGCAGCGTTTCAGGATCGCGTGTGAACCGTGTCGCGCAGATGCTCGAGACGGCCAGAAGGTGCAGCAGAGCTGCTTCACCTAACGGAAATTGTTCGACCAGTTCGGCCAGAGGGATCGCACATGCAGGCCATTGTTCATTGAGCTGCACCAAGGTGGTCTCTACCTGTGAAGGGTTCAGCGATGTGGCTGCTTTTTGCCGAATCCAGCCCGCGCGGTCATCCATCGGGCAGAACATCACGCGTTCTGAGCGAAAAACCAGTTAGTCGCAACGCCCAGACTGGAGTTCCTATTACACTGCAATGATTGCTCACATATGTGAGCAATTATTGCAATCAACAGAAGAGCGCCCTCGGGCGCTATGGCGATGCCGAAGGCGATAGCACCGAGAGGGCTTTCTCGTGCATTTGAAAGTCAACCGGGCAACTTCCGGCTAACTCACCATCCAGCTCCATGGGAACGTCCTGCTCGCTGCTTACGCGGAGTTGGCGGGTCTGGAAATATTCAATTTCCGGAACGCGGATATCGGAGCTGAACACAACGTCATGCAAATATTTAATGATCTCGAGAAATCCGAGCCGTTTGAACACAACCACATCCAGTAAACCGTCATCGATGGCAGCCTGCTTAAAAAATGGAAAAGGTCCGCCGTAAAGACGGCCGTTGCCTACAAGCAAAAACGATCCTTCGCGTACCGGCGCGTCCTCCGACTCAATCGAAAGCTTCGGCGGTTGGCGACCGGCGATGTGTGCTGCGGAGATGAGATAACTGAGCGGCCCAAGACTGCGCTTGAACGCCAGAGTAGTTTCTTTCACCGCTTGCGCATCGAGCCCAATACCACCCAGTTGCACGAAGTATCTTCCATTCGCACTCGGCAGATCAACGAGGCGCACAGTTCCAGCCTGTACAATATCCCAACAACGCTGGAGATCGTTGGAAGGAAGACCAAGTTCCATGGCGAAAACGTTGACCGTGCCTATTGGGAGAATGCCCAGCGTCGCATTGCTGCCAGCAATTCCGTTTGCCACATGATTCACCGTTCCGTCGCCGCCGGCTGCAACTATTCGTCCAAAACCTTCCTGCACGGCACGTTTTGCCAGCGCTTCCGCGTCCCCAGCACGCGAGGTAATGCGGATCGGCAAATCACCGACCATCGATTCGACTCGCTCCTGCCAATCTCGAACATTTTCGAAATTTCCAGCGAATTGATTCAGAATGACAACCGTGTCGGTCACGTGAAGAAGGAATTACAATTGTCCATGTAGACCGAAGCGCTGCAACGGAATGCGCAGCATGAGGCCGAGGCTTTCAAATATCTTTGGCCTAATTTTCATGGCAGGATAGGGCTTGAAATGGATCCGAGATGAGGCTGGCATCTCCACGAAAGCTTTCGCTGCGTTGCAGCCTGGCTTCGCTCAGAATGACGACAGGCTTTGGTGTTTGCTTCAAACTGCGGCTGCGTAACGTCTGACCGTGCAAAAATTGCGCCGGCTGGCAGTGATCGCTCTGGGGGCATTGATTGGATTGGGTGCGGTGCTTTTGCTTGGCGTGAACCTGTATGTGCAATCACAAGGGGCACAAGCAAAGATTCAGCAGGAACTGAGTCGAAGCCTCGGTGTTCCGCTCAGGATTCGCAGCATGAGCGTGACTCCGTGGGGCGGACTGGAACTTAGCGGCATCACGATCCCGCAAACCGTATCGGTCGGGCCGAAAGATTTCCTCGAGGCACGAACATTTCGACTGCGCATTCGTTTCCTCTCGCTCTTTTCGCGACGGCTAGTGATCAAGGAAGTCTCGCTGATTGGTCCAAGGGTTGTCTGGCCACAAAATGCGCAAGGGAAATGGCGTTTGCCTAATGTTCGAGCAGTGCGCACGCATGCCGTTTCGACCAGTACTCCACCGCCTTCCCGGATAGAGCCGCAAGTACAATCCGTTCCAACAAACACAACCCCTCCCGTAACGAATCCAGCCACCGAACCATCTCCACCGAAAATCGCCGTTAAAGATGAATCGTCGCGGCGGGAACCAAAGTTGGCCGTCGCTCCAGAGGTTCGTCGAGTCAGTGTCAAAGATGGCGATTTCACTTTTTTAGATCGAACGGGGGGCCTTGTTGCCAGTTTTGCAGGAGTAAATTTTCGCACTAACATTCGTAGCGCGCAGGCGCTCCGGGGAGATGCAAAGGTCACCCGAGTTTCATTGAGGAACCGGTTCTTCCTGAACCAGCTGAGTTCACCGCTTCGTTACGAGCCCGATGTCCTTGAATTGTCGAAGATCTCCGCTCGTGTTGCAGAAGGCCAGGTAGATGGTTATTTCGCGATCCAACCGGAGGCGGAGGATTCCCCCTTCACTACGAGCGTAAGCTTTCATGACGTGCTCGCCGATCAGCTTGTCGAAAATGCCGGTGGTCCCAAGGGAATGGTGAACGGCAAGTTGCAAGGAAGTTTCCAAGCCTCGGGAAAAACCAGCGATCCGGAAGCACTCGTTGGACAAGGCGAAATTTCCCTCCGAGAAGGCCGAGTCCAACAATACAGATTACTGGTGTTACTCGGTCAGATTTTGCAGATCGAGGAACTGCAGGAGCTTCATCTCGAGCAGGCGGACGCAAAATATCATTTGAGCCCGGGGCTGGTCACGATTGACGAACTGATCTTGCGTTCGCCGAACATTCGCCTCACCTCCTCGGGTACGGTTGGCTTTGATGGGACGCTGCAACTCAGTTCCCAGCTCGCGATCAACGACAGAATTCGAGGCCAACTCTTCAAAGCGATTCGCGATAACTTTCACCGCACCGGCGACGCGGGGTATTCGGCTATTGAGTTCCAAGTCGGCGGTACTGTTGAGCGGCCTAGCACAAACTTAGTAGAACAAGTCGTTGGGAGAAACATCAGCAGCATGCTCAACAGCTTTTTCGGCGGAAAAAAGGACCGGCAGAAAAAAAAGAAGAAGCCTGTTGAAGGCGCCGCGCCTGCTCTGCCTGAGCGCAGCCCAGTTACCAACGCTGCCGAACCAGGCGGGGCGACCGTTGCTGTGCCGTCGCCCTTTTCGTCTCCATCGGCAGTGCTACCTGAAGCGACTGCGACGCCGAGTCCAGTTGCATCACCATGAGAGTGATCGCCGGCAGCGCCGGCGGGGTCCGCCTGGCGGTTCCGAAGCGCCGCGTCCGGCCCACAATGGATCGTGTCAAAGCAGCGATCTTTTCAAGTTTGGGTGAGGCGATTATCGGCGCCCATGTGCTCGATCTTTTCGCTGGGAGCGGCGCGCTTGGGATTGAAGCGCTTAGCCGCGGGGCGGAATCTGTAATATTTGTTGAAGACGATCGCCAATCGGTCGAAGCAATCGAGACAAATCTCGCCAAAACGAACCTGAAAGGGCGCGTTTGGCGCCGGGATGTTTTTGATTTTCTACGTGATCGATCGAATGCGCCACAATTCCAAATCATTTTTGCGGACCCGCCTTATGAAAAAGTTCGGCATGGCGGAAGCTATACAGAAAAGCTTTTGGAGAACGAAAACTTGCCACAGTTGCTGGACCCAAACGGCATTTTCGTGTTGGAGAACCGACCGGGTGAAGATCTTTCTGACACGCAGTTGTGGCATCTGGTTCGACAGAAAAGATACGGCGCGACTGAAGTGCTCTTCTTGAGCAAATCGGAAATTGAAAATTAGATGATTCGCCTCATCTACAATCTGTTTTGGCCGTTGGGACTGCTGATCTTTTTGCCGGGCTATATCGTCAAGATGATTCGGCGCGGCGGTTACCGCGCGAAATTTGGCCAACGACTTGGAATGTACGACGGCGCGGTTCGGGAGCGGCTTTCCGCTCAACGCTCGACATGGCTGCACGCGGTGAGCGTAGGAGAAGTAAACATCGCGTTTAAACTCGCGAATGCATTACGCGAATTCGAACCGCATTTGCACTGCGTACTGACCACAACGACAACGACCGGGTTCGCGTTGGCGTGCAAGACTGCGCCATCCTGGATCGAAGTGATGTACACGCCGCTGGATTACTGGCCAATTATGCACCGCGCGTTTTCGGTGATTCGACCAGAGCGGGTTGTACTTGTTGAGGCGGAGGTTTGGCCCAATCTCGCTGCCGCAGCGCAAGTGCGCCGCATTCCGCTCGCGCTGGTGAATGCCCGATTATCTCCGCGTTCTGAGCGACGCTATCGAAGGTTTCGATCTTTTGTCGCGCCAACTTTTCGGCTCCTGGATTTGGTCTGCGTACCAGAACGGCGCGACATCGTACGATGGACAGCGCTCGGTGTCCCGCCAAACCGAATTCATGTCACTGGCAGCATCAAATTCGATCCTGACGCCCAGACGCCAGGCGTACCGGCAACCGCGTCCCTATGGGATGTGTCCGCGGAAACGACCGAACGCTTGGTGCTATTTGGTGGCAGCACCCACCGCGGTGAAGAGGAAGTCCTGGCCAAAATTTTTCTTCGTTTGCGCGAGCAATTTCCATTGCTGCGGTTATTCATCGCGCCACGGCATGTCGAACGGTTACAAGAGATCCGTTCACAGTTTCGCGCTTTGTCATTGAGCATGACGCTTGCCAGTGAAGCGGGCAGCGATGGCGAATTCGATGCGGATTGCATGCTCCTCGATACGACTGGTGAACTTCAACGGTGGTACCCCGTCGCGACTGTCGTGTTCATCGGGAAAAGCCTCACCGCGCAAGGGGGGCAAAATCCAGTTGAACCGATTCTCGCTGGTAAACCCGTTGTGTTCGGTCCGCATATGGAAAACTTCGCAATGGTCGCTAGAGCCCTGGTTTCAAACAATGCGGCGATGCAGATTAACGATTCCGACTCGCTTGAGCGTACTGTGGCTAAGCTTCTTGGCGACAGAGAGGCGCGCCGGCGTCTTGTCGGTAATGCACATGCAGCGTTGAGCGAACACAAAGGCGCAACCGCGCGCACAGCCAAACTGGTTCACGGCCTCCGATCCCAAACCTGAATAGGACGCCGATCCATCTCAAAATCGGCTGCCAATTTGCCTTGCGCCTAACGATGGTAATTCCGATATTGCCCGGCTTTTGTGACCCTATCGTCTAGAGGCCTAGGACACCGCCCTTTCACGGCGGTAACACGGGTTCGAATCCCGTTAGGGTCGTTTGCTCGTTTCGACCAGCGTGGAAATCGGACAGTGGGCACGTCATTCCTGCATAGCACTCGCGAAGGACTCGGGTAATTGGGCTGGCTGCGAATTCAAATTGGTCCTTAAACGGACGGCCTCGGCGGCAACGTATTCGCTGCTGTTCCGAGCGACTGATCCCACGGTTCCGAGGATATGCGCCTAGCGCGTCCCGCGAACAACTCACCAGCGGTTGACTTGCGCGTAATTTTGTTTTTCGTGGCTGGTTTGGGAGAATGCACAACTTTTCAACAGGGCTTTGGGCGTCTCCAAGCTCGATGTTGCGGGAGCAGAGTTAAAATATGAAACAATTACTAACAACATTCCTCTCCATCGCGCTGTGTGGGACATTTCTCGGCGCAGGTAATGACGGTAATAACAGCAGCGACGGATCCGTAAATGGTAGCATCAAAAAGATCGGCACCGGTCGAGGCGCTCTCACTTTTGGCCTCGCTGCGCCCATTTTCGGTCAGACCAACTCTTTCATTGAAACTTATGACGATGGGACCGATGTCGGTCTATGGCATTGTAGTGTGGGCGCGTCGCGAATTATTGAGATCAGTGGCGGAAATCCGGGAGCTTATGTTCAGCAGGGCGGCTTCAGCACCGCCATACCGACCTGGGGGAGTATCTCCACGCGTTTTCAACCGGGAGTTATTGACCCGTACAAGAACGACAGTATCTACACGGGTGACTGGACCAGCCTCGGTGTTACGGGGATAACGGCCGATCTGAAAGTCATTCAAGTTGCCACATGGGCGACGGATCGCGCTGTGACGCTCGAGCTGCTGCAGATGGATGAGACTGGTTTTAACGTCAATTATGACGCGACTTACACGCTACCCGACCTCCCTGACCCGCCCGTGGGCTGGCAGACATACTCGTTTCCGGTTGATTCCAACTCCCCTACTATTCCGCAGGGATGGGTTTTCACCCACGGCGACGGAACTCCAGGTACCGATGCAGAATGGTCGCCATTCCTTCATCGTGTTGATTTGACCAGCATTGGGTTTTACAAGCCCGGATTCTTTTACCCCAGTCTCGGCACTTGGATACTCGGGATCGACAATATTGAAATAGATTTTCAGTCAGCTCCAACACCTACACCGACGGCGACGCCTTCAGCAACTCCACGAGCGACTCCAATCGCACGCCCGCGTCCCACGCCGGCCTCTCGACCCTCTTAGCTTTCTCGGTTATCGTTGAAATCTGCTGCCCGAAAGGCGTCAACGATCGTTCAGCGCTGTTTGCGGTGTCGATTTGTGTAACTCGAGCTGAGCGCTCAGTTTTTGTAGAGTGGCAGTCACAGTCTCGAGCTGTTTTTCCAGTCGTGCGATGGTCTGTCCCTGCTGGTGGACTGTTCTATGCTCTTTCAGAAATTCATTGAGCATCATCGCGTTGATCGCTTCGTAGCGGACGGTGTTGACTTTCCCATCCTTGCCGCGAATCACCAGATCGGGGTTCACTTTCTCCACATCTTCTGCCACTAGTCCAAACTGCGGGATGCCGGCGAGATCGATCTCCTTCTTATAACGGAACGTAACCGGTTTGAGCGCGAGGATCGCCGCGCTTGCCTTATCCATTGGCTTGATGTCATCTTTAAAACGGGCTGAAGAGGTAAGCGTCCCAAGCCTACCGTCGGAATTCACGAAAACCGCCACTCCGTCCGAGGCGGTTGCCCCCGCGATTCCGGCGACAAAGGTCGCGGTGTGTATCCCGCTACTGCCGATGCGAATAGTGCCAGCCTCGCCTGCAACGCCTCTGTTGCCTATGTCGATATTGCCATCGCCTGTGGTGAGATCGAAGCCAGCAAGATCGCCCAAAGCGATGTTATGGCCTCCAGTGTTGTTATACATTGCTGCATATCCAATGGCGGTATTGGCGCCGCCGTCGACGTTAGTGAAAAGTGAAAGAGCGCCGACACCCGTGTTGGCTCCGCTGCTGTTAGATCCAGCGGTCGTGTTGTTACGTAGCGCTGAATGCCCCACTGCCGTATTTTCAAAGCCGGTGCTGTTATTAAAGAGCGCGAAAGAACCAAACGCAGTATTGCGCGGGGCCCTGTTAAGAAACAGAGCCACGGTACCTGCAGCCGTATTGTTGTCTCCGGTGTTCAAGGACAGGGCTCCAGCGCCGAGAGCGGTGTTGTAACTTCCGTTGGTGTTCAGATATAATGAGGACACGCCAACGGCTGTATTGTACTGACCGCTGGTAAGGCTAAAAAGAGCACTCGAACCTTCTGCCGTATTCCCGCCGGGGTAACCGCCATCCGGTGGTGGGCTAACCCCGAAAACATTCGGGGCGAGTGAAAACCCAAATGAGGCGACTAGTAGCGCGGCACCGGCGAAAAATGATGGGTTTTTTGCTTTGAACTGAAGATTTGATTTCATACCTCGTTGCTACAGAATTTTCCGGACAAAGTTTCAAAAAATCCTCACTCCTTGTTGAGCACCACTTGCCGTGTGGATTTTCTAATTTGAAGCTGAGCGCTCACCTTCTGGATTAGCGACGCCTGCTCTTTGACGGTCGCCGCGAGGGCCTGAATATTTCTGCGTTGGTCTTCAGCATTCCCTTTCAACTCCTCCACGGTGCGATGTTCCTTGAGAAACTCGTTGAGCAGCATCGCGTTCACCGCATCGTAGCGCACGGTGTAGATTTCGCCCTTCTTATCGCGGACAACCAGGTCGGGGTTCACGGCCGCGACTTCCTCAGCGATCAAGCCGAATTGCGGCGTGCTGTCCTTGTGGACCTTGTAACGAAAGCTGACCGGTTTGAGTGCCAGGATGCACTCGCTGGCCTTCTCTATGGGTTTAATGTCGGTCTTGAACCGGCGCGAGGAACTTTGCGTTCCGAGCTGGCCAAGGTCGTCGATCAGCACTGGTACGGCGTCGTTGTTTCCGGTTGTAACCTCGTAAATACCGGAGATGAAGGTTCTTGTGTGAAGGTTCTCGCTACCGATGCGGATCGTCCCCGAGTCGGCTGCCGGCCCACCGTCATTGCCGATAATGATATTCTGTTGGCCGGTGGTAACGTTCGAACCGGCGTCGACACCCAAGGCGATGTTGCCGCTGCCGGTGGCGTGAAGGAGCGCCTGCACACCGACGGCCGTATTGAGTGTACCAGTGCTGTTGTTTAAGAGCGCCTGACGACCGACGGCTGTGTTAAAACTGCCAGTGTTGTGTTGGAGCGCATCAGCGCCAACCGCCGTGTTGTCGTTGCCCTGTGTGTTGCTGAAGAGTGCGCTTGTACCAGCCGCTGTGTTATTAGCGCCGGTGGTATTGCTATATAACGATTGAACTCCGAAGGCAGCGTTATAGTTACCGCCGCTGTTTGTAAATAGCGCGTTTACACCCGTAGCCGTGTTCCAAATGCCCGTGGTGTTGTTAAGAAGAGCTTGAACGCCCGTGGCGGTGTTCAAATTGCCTTCGGTGTTGTGAGCGAGCGCGAAGGCTCCATCAGCGGTGTTATCGATGCCACTGCTATTGGCCAAAAGCGCTCCCGCGCCCATGGCCGTATTTTCATCCGCTGTATTGGCCAGAAGTGCCCCGGCGCCGACAGCCGTGTTGAGCTGGCCTATGGTGTTGCTCGTAAGCGAAAGATAACCAGCTGCCGTGTTGTACCCGCCAGTGGTCAGGCTAAACAGAGCGTTTTGGCCCTCCGCAGTATTGCCGCCAGGATAGCCTCCGTCGGGCGCCGGAACGACTGCTTTCGTTGTCGCTAAAGAACCAAAACAAGCGATGGCAAACATGAGAATGAAGACATCGCCTGAAGACTTTCTATTAAGCTGAGGTGAGGAAGTGAGATTTTGTTTCATATCTCGTTGCTACAGAAATTCCGGGAGAAAGTTTCAAAACATTTTGAGGAACACCTTTTCAGCCGTGGCGCGCCAGCGTTGCGCCGTTGGCGGGACCAGGCGCAGCGCCGTGGTTGCCGAAAGAACGCCGGCTTCAGAGATCGGGGCGCGCTGTGGGCCGATTAAGCGTTCCAGCGAATTGGTTATTGCCGTATCACTTGCGTCGGATCGAGTCCGATGCGGCGTAGAATTTCAGCGAACCGTGGATCGGAATGGAGCGAACGAAACTCCGGACGAACACCGATTCCGTGGATCGGAGCGGAATGTTCCGCAACGGCGCGATCAAGCCAGCGGAAGGCCTCGTCTTTCTCACCCAGAGCAGCGTAAATCTCCGCAATAGAATCAGCCGCTAAATACCGCGTGCGCCGGAGATCGATCAACCGCGCGAGGATTGCTCGCGCGTCGGCCTCCTTGCCCATCTTTGCGTACGTAACCGCCAATCCCGGGCTGGGAGTTCCCAATATCTGTTCGTCCTTTTTGTAGACCGCGATGGCTTTATCGAATTCTCCTTTTTCTCGGTAGGCAAACGCCGAACCGGATTCGAAATAAACATAGTTTGGGTCCAATTGGGCGGTGCGCTGGCCTTCGGCAACTGCTTTATCCAATTGATCTGCACAAAAATAAATCACACTGGTGAACCTGCTGACAATTGGCGACAGCGGATCCAACTTTCGTGCTTGTTCCATTGCGGAAACAGCCTCATCGCTGCGACCCTGCGCAGAACGGAGGAGCCCCAAGAAGAAATAGGCCGTCCCCGAATTCGGATCGATTTCCAATGCGCGACGCAAATCGGCATCCTCGCCCGCAAGGTCCCAACGCAAAACGCGTTTAGCTTCGCCGAGATACGAAAGTGCCTCCGCGTCGCGTTCATCTAAAGCGAGCGCTTTCATCGCCGCTTCCTCCCACTTCGGGCCGGCTTCCAGTGGTTCGACGTACGCGTCGGAGAGCCACATCCACGCTTTCGAAATCCCGGTCCAAGCTCGCGCGAAATTCGGATCTATGTCCAATGCGTGTTGAAAAAGCGAGAGGCTTTTTCGCAAACTTTCCTCGTCGCTTTTATTCGATAGGTACAGGCCTTGCAGGTAAAGATCGTACGCCTCGGTGTTTTGACGTGCGCGTGCGGGCGGCGCGACCGCGAGCTTGATTTTTAGAGCGTCCACAATCGCCCGCGTGATTTCATCCTGTACCGCGAAGACGCCTTGCAATTCGCGCTCGAAGGTATCGGACCAGATATGGAAACCATTGTGCGCATCAACTAACTGAGCCGTGATGCGGATGCGATTGCCGTCGCGACGGACACTGCCTTCGAGAACATTCTGCACGTTGAGCTTCTGCGCGATTTCGCCGATGTCGGCGTTTTTTCCTTTGAAGGAAAATGACGAAGTGCGCGCGACAACGCGCAGACCTTCAGTCTTAGCCAGCGTGTCCAGAATTTCCTCGCTGATTCCGTCGCAAAAATACTCCTGATCTTTCGCCTGGCTCAAATCGACAAAGGGTAGAACGGCAATGCTTTTTTCCGGTGCAGGCGGCACAATTGCGTCGGCGAGTTTTTTGAAACGGACATCATTCCGGAGCGGATCGAACATCGGATCGAGCCGGAGCAAGGCGGGAGTGAGTGGAACCACTGTGGTAGCGAGCGGACCTTCGTACGGGATCGATAGTAATTTCTGTAAGACAGTAATTGCACGGTCGGGCTCTCCCGCTCGCGCCGCCACACGCGCAAAAATCTCCATGGGCCAGGGACCGTCCATGGGATCCTTCTCCACAGGGATTACCGCCATGGCGCGTTCGGCCAGACTCAAAGCAGCGGCTTTGTCACCGAGACCCATTTTGGTGAGCGCGAGATCTCCAAGAAGATGATAATTTTCCGGCTGGTCTCTGAGGAAAGGTTCCAAGTCGTCTCGCGCCTGTCGCCAACTTTCCTGGGCGCCAGCCTGATCGCCGGCGACTTCTTGTGCCCAGCCTAAGTAGAAGCGCAGTTCTCCATTGTAAAAACCTAATGCTGGATCGGGCTGAGCCAGTATTTCCTTTACCCGAGGAATGATTTCTGCGGGGCGACGCTCCAGGATCGCCTGGTAAACTTGTGTTTGCAACGCGTGATGGAGGTTGGCGGCGGGGCGGAGCGGAGCCAGTAACGCCGAGGCGTACGTCAGGTCACCTTCTGCTTGTGCGATACCGGCCATGGTTACAATCGTATCCACGTCATCCGGTGTGATATTCAGAACCTGCTCAAGTTTTTGTAGCGCTTCGGGGAAACGACGAAGGATGATATAGGAACCTGCGTGTGAGGAGAGCAGGTAGACATTGCGCGGATCGAGCCGTTCGGCTTCGTTGAAATACGATTCGCTCCGGTCCCATTGGCCTCGCCTCCGTGCAACGTAGGCCAGCGACTGAGGAATCCGGCTGCTATTCGGCAGGAATTGACGGGCTTGCTCAAAATAACGGACCGCGGTGTCGTAATCTTTCAGGCAGGAGTAGTGATAATTTCCCTTGGCCAATAAGGCCTCTCCCAGAATGGGCTGGAGAGTAAGTGCGGTTTCGGCTGCCTGCCGTGCCTCTTCACGGAGGGCGAGGGTTGGTTGAAGAGACTGCGTGACGTAGCCTCTGGAATCAACGTCTGACAACAACGCCCAACCAAGCGCGAACTTTGGGTCCAGGCGCACCGCTTCTGTAAGATATTTTTGCGCGGCAAGAGAGTTGGCCTGTGTGTTGCCGGTTTTCAATGTATAAGCCAGGCCACGCAGGTAAGCATCGTAGGCGTCGGGATTGTCTGTCGGCCTGGCGTCGATGATTTGCTCTTCCGGGCCAGTAAGTTTCACCCGCAACTGATCGGCGATCGCTTTGGCTACTTCACTCTCAACCGAAAAGGTATCGGTGAGTTTCCGGTCAAAGGTGTCGGCCCAAAGATGGGAATCATTAGCCCCATCGATTAGCTGCACGCTTACTCGCACCGCGTCGCCGCTCTTCTGAACGCTTCCTTCCACGATGTGGGCGACGCCAAGTTGCCTGGCGATGTCAGGCAGGTTTCCCGGCGCGCTTTTGTAATGTTGCGTGGATGTGCGCGAGATGACCTTTAGATCGGCGATTTTCGATAAGCGTGTCAGAATCTCGTCTTGCACTCCTTGCGCGAAGTACGCGCTATCCGGGTCGTGACTGAGATTCTCGAACGGTAGAACGGCAATGCTTTTGGCCGGTGGAGTTGTAGTTGCTGCTGAAGTTGGCTTGGTGTGTTCGTAAGCAAACAAGCCGATTAGAAAAGAAAGCAGCAAAACAAAAACGGCGGCGGAAAGAGCGGCAATGACTGGGTTTCGTTTTGTCCAGCGCCATGCTCGGCCGATTGGCGTAGATGGCCGCGCGACAATCGTGCGTCCTTCCAGCCATCGATCGAGATCGTCGGCGAGTGCCGCAGCCGAGGGATAACGTGCAGAAGGTTCCTTGGCGAGGCATTTCAAACAGATTAGTTCCAGATCGCGCGGGATTGAAGCGTCCAAACTTCGCGGCCTAGGAGGCGGTGTATCTATGGAGAGACGCAGTGTTTCCAGCGGCGTGTCGGCCACGAAAGGCGGACGCCCAGCGAGCAATTCGTAAAGCATCGCGCCGAGGCTGTAAATGTCCGCAGCTGGTGTGAGTTTGGTTGAACCCCCGGTAGCTTGCTCGGGAGCGATATAATGCGGCGTGCCCAACGCACTCGTCGCCAGCGTCAAACGGTTCTCGCGCCCTAACCATTTTGCGAGCCCGAAATCGGAGACGAATGGCGTGCAGTTAGCACCGTCGAGAAGAATATTGCCGGGTTTAAGATCGCGGTGGAGGATGCCACGTTCGTGAGCGTGATGAACCGCACGCGCAATGGGTACTATTAACTTTGCTGCCCGGCGCGAATTCGCCTGATAATCCGAGACGCATTCGCGCAAAGTGCCCAGGCTAGCGAGGCGCATGCTGTAAAAAGGCGTTCCGTCTATCTCGCCCGTTTCGTAGATGGGCAGAATGTGCGGATGATCGAGGCTTGCGATCGCCTCGACTTCAACCCGGAACCTTTCGAGCATGCCAGGCGTCGCGGCTTGCTCGGCCAGGATCATTTTCACCGCTACCTGGCGTTCGGAACCATGCTGTACCGCGCGATAAACTACACCCATTCCCCCTCGTCCGATCTCTTCGATCAGGTCGTAATGGAAGGCTCCGTTGTCTTGCGCCACTTGTTCCGGTAACGCGGCATCGATCAAACAGATCGGGCAAACGCCCCCGACTGTTCCACCTGTGAGCTCAGCGTCGCAACGAGCACATCGCGTCATGGATCGTTCGTTCCGGCAGTGGCCAGAACCTTGCGGAGATGACGCAGTTCGTCATCGATCTCGTTAGGTACAGAAACAGTCCTCGCGATTTCTTCCCGTAACTTTGCCCTGTAGTCCTGTCGAAGGCGATACACACTTGTTTTTACTGCGCTTAATGGCAGTCCAAGCCGCGTAGCCGCTTGTTGATAGGAATCTATCGGCGCGTCGGCGCTCAGGAATGAGGCGAGCCCGTCGAACAAACGCTCCTTGCCTCTCTCAACGAAATCGACGCGCAAGCCGGCCAGAGTTTCCTCGAGCATTGCGTGGGCCCAACGTGTATCGAAAATCGCTTCCGGTGTGAGCCTGTCGACTGGCTCCAGTCGGTACCGCGCGCTCGCTTCTGCAGAATCTAGAAAGATCATCTCGCGGCCGCCGCCGCGCTTTTGCGCCCGCGCCCATGTCTCATGATTGGCTAAAAAATTTTGTAAGGAAGTGAGAAGAAACGTGCGGAACTTGCCGCGGTGTGGATCTGCTTTCGCCAGCGCGTGTTTCTCCTGCAAGTGAAGACAAAACGCCTGGACCAAATCTTCGGCGTCGTGTTCCCCGTACCCGCGACGACGGATATAGGCGTAAAGCGGATACCAATATGTTTTGAAAAGCTTGCCTAACGCATCGCGTGCCTGATCCATGTCGTCTTCACCGGTGCAAGCAAGGACGATCGACCAATGCGTCGTGTTAAACTGCCCTCTGGGGAGATCCGCCGTTTTACCAGGCACGCGTAGAGTTTAGGAAAAATGAATGGTTACCGCAAGACTGCGCCAGATCCCCAGGACGGTTCGATGCGCCGGACCTCTTTGCGGTCTCGCTTTCTTTTAAACCGGCGTAGTAAACTCAGCATCGTGCGAATTCTCGTGATCGAAGACGAGGTCAAACTTGCGACGCATTTGTCACGAGCGCTTGAAACAGAAGGTCACGAAGCTCGAGTGGTGCACGACGGCAAAGTGGCGTTAGTCGAAGCCCGAGACGGCGATTATGACCTGTTGCTCCTTGATGTGGAACTTCCACGGATGGATGGCTTCGAAATTTTGAAACGGTTGCGAACGGGCGGAGTAGCGACGCGAATCCTGATGTTAACCGCTCGAAGCGAGAATCCAGACAAGATCGCGGGCCTGATGGGCGGAGCCGATGACTACCTAACGAAACCGTTTGCGATGAATGAACTAATCGCCCGAGTTAACGCGTTGGGCCGTCGCTTTGCCGAGCCGCCTAGCAGCGTTCTCCGCGCTGGAGATGTGACCTTGAATGTCGAGAAGCGCGAGGTAAGGCGGGGCGAGCGACGCATCGAGCTTTCGGAGCGGGAATGCGCCCTTTTAAGAGTTTTGATGAGAGAACCGGGTCGCGCTTTTTCGCGAATGGAATTGAGCGAGCGTGTTTGGGAAAGGGCGCACGAATACGATACAAAGCTGATCGAGATTTATATTGGCCGGCTCCGCAAAAAGATCGATGACGGTTCAAGTCAGCCTTTGATCAAAACAGTGCGTCATCTGGGGTATTCGGTACGCGGCGATAGTTCGGCATGAGACATTATTCGCTTCGCTGGAAGCTGGTGACATGGGCGGCGCTATTTGCTCTCAGCGCCTCAGTTATTTGTTTATGGACTACATGGATTCTGGTGCGTGCCCAGGAACTGCAGGCGCTCGATCGACGGCTCTCAACAGATGCACGCGAGCTGTTTCGGGACATCGAAAATTTTCAAGGTACTAACAAAAGGCGCGATGTGACGGAACGATTTGTGCCGCTGGCTCTACGCGATCGGCTGGTCGAGGTGCGAGGGCCTGACGGCGACATTCTGTACATGTCACCTAACTTAAGTGGACCCGTCCTGGAAGACGGGACAGAAGCGTTTCACACGCGCGAAATCGGAGGGAGAGCCGTTCGGATTGGAGTCTTTCGCGATCAGGAACTGACGCTGCACGTAGGCGCGGAATTGAAGGAGATAGAACAACTCGGCTGGGAGATCGCTCGTAGTCTTGTGATTGTTATCCCAATTGTTTTGCTCATGATTGTCGCCGGCAGCTGGTGGCTCGGTTCGGTCGCGCTTACGCCGATTGAAAATATTCGGCGCTCGGCTGAGCGCATTACGGCCGAACGATTGGATGAGCGAATCCCATCGCATGGTCCAGCCGATGAAATCGGTCGATTGGTGAACGTGTTAAATGCGACGTTCGAGCGACTGCAAGGGAGCTTTGAACAAGCGGCTCGCTTCTCAGCGGATGCATCGCATCAATTAAAGACGCCGATTGCGGTGCTGCGCGCGGGCATTGAAGAGATTCTCGCTCAACCGCGATTGTCCGAGGCGCATCGAGAAAGTGTGGCGGAGTTGCTTCAACAAACGCGCCGGTTGAGTTCCGTCGCCGAAAATTTGCTGCTGCTGTCACGCGCCGATACCGGTCGCCTCGCGTTGCGTGCGACGGAGTTCGATCTTCGCAAATTGCTCGACGGAAGCCTGGAAGATGCTCGCATCCTGGGCGCAGGAAACGATCTTCAGATCGAAACAAATGTTCCCGAAACTCTTCCGATGAACGGCGACCAGGAAATGATTTCGCTGACGGTGCAAAATCTGGTGGAGAATGCCGTTAAATACAATCGACACGGCGGTAAGATTCTCGTTTCTGCCGAAAAACATGATCACGTCGTGCAAATCCATGTCGGCAACAACGGACCTGGAATTCCATCGGAGCGTGCGCCACACGTTTTTGAACGTTTCTACCGTGCACGAGGTGACGAGCAGACGCGAGGGCACGGTCTCGGCCTGAGCATCGCGCGCGAACTAGCGCGTGCACATGGTGGCGACCTTACTTTAGCAAATGCGCAATCCGACTGGACCGAATTCTGTCTACGGCTGAGCGCCTCGAAGATCCAGGTGCAAACGCCAAAGCCGTCTTCTGCGACTCGCGCTTAGCCTAAGAACATCCCTAAATTGCAGTTCGTCGGATTGCCTTGGTGCATCTTTTCCCCTCTTGTAATCGAATAACGAAAAAGGCCGGCTGATGGCGCCGGCCTCTCTCGTTGAAATCGGGAATTACTTAGATCAATGGACTTGAAATCTGCCTCGCAGCGTGAAGTGGCCGTTGACTATCAGGCGCACCACGTCGCCAGCTTGCACCTCGGGTGCGGCTGTTCCTCGAATGTCAGTCTCAAAGGTGATGTCGTTTAGAAGATTTCTGGAGAAGTGAAGACGATTGTTAAAAATCGGCACGCCTCCCCGCAAGACACGCAGCTCAACGACTTCATCGCGGAAGCCGTTTCCACGGGTGATCCCGAGATCAGCGAAGTCGGCTTTCGCGATCTCCACTTCAGCGGTGAAGCGATCGTTGGCCGTGCCAACCTCAGCGTCCAATCTGGCTTGTCCGCTGGCATCCACAGCAATCACTGGCTGGAGATGCGCCTCGAGGCGAAGCGACGAATTGCCGTCGGTATCCCGAGCTTGCTGCGCCATCGCCGAAGCGTCAGCCTCGGCTTCCGGCACTTGCTGTGCCATGGCCAATGAGGCGAGTGCGGAAAAGGCGCCGATTGATAACATAGTGAGAAGTTTTCTGATGCGTTGGTTGCGCTGTTTGTTGTTCATGTCGGCACCTTCCTGACTGCGAACTTTCTCCGCTATCGCCTAAAGGTTAATTGGTGTTTACTTTTGACCTGACAGGCGAGCGATCATCTGAAGACAACAAACCGCCTTCGACTAGTGAGAAGCAGCACGGAAACGATCTCAAATCCTGTGTGTGATACCGAATCAGCGAGGCGGTATCACGTAGCGGCATCAACAGGACTGCACGGCGCCTCATTGCGAAAAGCGCGATTGAGGATACGACTAGATGCAATACTTTGACGAACAATGCAGGTCGCTTTCTACCAATCTGAATCCGAGCAGCCGCATCCAGGGCGGGCACGAGCGATCATCAAAGCGCACCCTGAGGTTCGCGAGTTGATGGTGCGTAATCCGTGGACTGCGTTGGTCGCGGTCTCGATTGTGGTCATGCAGACGGCGATCGCCTTCGGCATGGGACACTTGGACTTCAGTTATTGGTGGCTCAGTCTGCTGATCGCCTTCTGCGTCGGCGCGTTCGGGAATCATGCCAACTACGTCATCATTCATGACGCGACACATAACCTGATTTTCCGGAGCCCGAGCTGGAATAAAATGGTGGCGATCATTGCCGATCTTCCAAATCTTGCGCCGGGTGCAATGGGCTTTCGCGTGTACCATTTGAAACATCATTCCCATCAGGGCGATTACGAATGGGACGCAGACCTTGCGAATCATTGGGAGGCCCGTCTGGTCGGTAACTCTTGGTACCGGAAAGCGATTTGGCTGATGCTGTTTCCGTTCTTTCAAGTCACACGTCCGCCCAGACTCAAAGCGATTACGATGTGGGACCGCTGGTTTTCAATCAACCTTGTATGCGCCATCGCGTATGATGTCGCGATTGTTTATTTCTGCGGTTGGGCTGGATTTTTGTATCTGGTGTTCGCGTTTTTGTTTTCCATCGGGTTGCATCCGGTTGGCGCTCGCTGGATTCAGGAGCATTACACGTACGACTTCGACCAGGAGACATTTAGTTATTATGGGCCGATCAATCGGTTGGCGCTCAACATGGGCTACCACAATGAGCACCACGATTTACCGTCCATTCCCTGGAACAACCTGCCGAAGCTGCGAGCGATGGCACCGGAATTCTATAACAATCTGAAGTATCACTCCTCGTGGAGCCGCCTTCTTTTCCAATTCATCTTTGATAAACGATACAGTCTGTATTCGAGAGTGGAGCGGATGAGGGAAAAAGAGGCGTCTAACGTGCGTGCACAGACGGCGAGTCACGAAGCCGGCAATCTTGATCTGAGTGCCCGGTCTATTAGCTTTTGATTATGGCGGACGTATTAAAACAGAGCAGCGCAATCTCGAAGCCGCCCCTTTACGTTTCGACGAAGGACGAAACCGTGCGGATGTTCGACAGCGATTTCATGGAATTCTTTTCACGCGTGCATCCGGCGACTCCATTGGTTCTCTACCTGCCAGTCGTCGGTTTTATGCTTTACGTGGCTCTTTGGAGGCAAGGATTCCCGGTTTTTGTGGTCGTGGGATTCTTCGTGCTCGGTGTGCTTCTCTGGACATTGTTCGAATATCTGATTCACCGTTATATTTTCCATTACGAACCGAAAACGCGCGTAGGAAAACGTCTCCACTTCATTGTTCACGGCGTTCATCACGATTACCCGAACGATGCCAGGAGACTTGTGATGCCTCCCAGTATCAGCGTGCCGCTCGCATTTCTTTTTTACGGATTATTCCTCCTAATTTTCGGCCGGTTTGCTTCGAGTGCATTCGCCGGATTGGTGTTCGGCTATGTCTGTTACGATATGCTCCATTACGCGACGCACCATTTTCCAATGAAACGCGGGGTCTTACTCTGGCTGAAGCAGTATCATCTTCGCCATCACTATAAAGACGATCAGGTCGGATACGGCATCAGCTCGCCGTTGTGGGATTACATCTTCCGGACAACCCGCCGGTAATCAACGCATTCCATCGTCGTACATCCTGCTCGAACCGGATGGGATAGGCCTCTACTAAAACCCTTGTCCTGAAATCCGAAAGCCCCTACATTGCTGCCCCGACACGAAACTTCACGATCTGTGGAAGTAGTGGAGAAACTCGTAAGGAATCGTAGTGAACGACAAAATTGCCAGTTTTGCTGGGAACGGCCGTCTGTGCAGACGGTTACGAGTGGAACGGAGTCTGGGGCTCTATGAACGTTGATCCGGCAAAATATAGTCTGAGTAATTTTCTAGCGGGCGACAGCGACGACCCCCTTCAAGCGCCACCTAGCTTTACGACCTGGATGCGGCTGGGCGCATGGGCGGTGGAATTATACGAGCCTGAGCTACTTTCCGGTGCAGACGCGCGGACCACGATCAATTACGCAGGGAAACCCCGTGAAGTCCTGAACCTCTGTTCGTACAACTACCTTGGCCTTGCGAATCATCCCGAGGTCCTTGCTGCCGCACACGAAGCGTTACGCACTCACGGTATGGGCGCCTGCGGTTCGCCCATGCTTTCGGGCATGACTGATCTTCATCGCGAACTCGAACACCGGGTCGCGAAATTTCTCAACCGCGAAGACGCAATGCTTTTCAACAGCGGATTTGGCGGCGCGCTGGGCACGATTTCCGGATTGTTGCGCAAAAGCGACGTCGCAATTTTGGACAATCGCTCTCATCTCAGTCTTCGTGATGGCGCGATACTGTCGAGGTGTCGCACCGAAAAATTCGAGCATAACGACCCCGCTTCACTCGACGCGGCATTGAATCGGCAGAAAGGGCGCCGTCAACTCGTGGTGGTCGAAGGCATTTATTCGATGGACGGCGATTTTGGGAATCTACAGGAAATGATTGATGTGGCGGACGCCCATGGCGCGAGCGTTTTCATCGACGAGGCACATTCGATGCTCGGCTGCGGACAACACGGCCGTGGAGCCGCGGAGCACTTCGGAGTCGAGGACCGTTTCCCTCTGGTGTATGGCACGTTTTCAAAGGCGTTCGGAGCATTGGGTGGTTTCGTCGCCGGTTCGAAAGAGACGTTGCAATACCTTCGTTTTTACGCGCATCCGTACGTGTATTCGTGCGCGCTGCCGCCGGTTGTCATCGCGGCGATTTTAAAGGCGCTGGAACTCGGTACCAGCCAGCCCGAATTGCGTGCGAAACTTTGGGAAAATGCCGATTACTTCCACGCTCAGCTCACCAAGCTGGGATTCGACACGGGAGCATCGACAACTTACGTGATGCCGATCGTGATCGGTGATCGCGAGGTGATGTACCGGCTTGGGCATGAGTTGCGGCGCCGCGGCCTGTGGGTCGCTCCGGTCGACTACCCGGCTGTCCCGCAAAATCGGATCTGTTTCCGCGTCTGTGTCACAGCTAAACACACCCGCGCGGATCTTGATGAGGCGCTGAATATTCTCGAGGACACGCTTGTTCCGGCGTTGCTGCAAAAGCAAAGCGCCTGATGATGTCTCAGCAGGTCGAGACACGTCATTCGCGCATCGCAGCGACTTACAAAGCGCGCGAAGTGGAAGGCGCTCTTGACGTCTATTTTTACCGGCCGTTGGGATTTCGATTAGCCGAATTTTTCGCGCATCTCAAGTTCACGCCGGCAGGAGTGAGTCTGCTGGCGGGTCTCTGCGGTGTGATGGCCGGGCATCTGTATTTTTACCAAAATCTCAGCATCAATATCGCGGGCATGGTGCTTCACGTCTGGGCGAATGCGCTCGATAATGCGGACGGTCAGCTTGCGCGATTAACTCACCAGGCAAGCCGCAAAGGCCGCATCATTGATAGCGTTGCCGATCACTTGGGATTCGCCAGCGTTTACATTCATTTAACGCTTCGATGTGCGTTTGCGGGCGCGTCGCCGGCGATCTGGCTTATTGCGCTCGGCGCTGCGATCAGTCATGCTTTCCAGGGCGCGGCGGCTGACTATTACCGCACTGCGTTTCTGTACTTCACGGGCGGAGGACGCACCGAAATAGATTCTTCTTCTGCATTGCGCTCCGACTACCGAAAGTTCAGCTGGAGACAGCGAGGATGGGACAAAATTCTTCTGAGGCTCTATTTGAATTTCACGTTGCAACAGGAAATGCTCGCACCGCGTCTCAAACAGCTACGCGAAACCGCAAACGCGGCGTGGCACGGCCGAATCCCCGGTTGGCTGGAACAGCGCTATAGAGATGCTGCCGGCCAAACGCTTAAATTGTGGCGTCTGTTAATGACTAACACGCGCATGCTGGTTTTATTTGTTCTGCTGTTCCTTGGGCAACCGGCTTATTACTTTTGGTTCGAGCTCATCCCACTGAATCTGCTGTTCATTTATTTGCTCGCCCGTCAGGAAAAAATGGCTGAATCGCTCGAGCATCTCTTGGTGAGCAAGCAAGGTTAGGCGTAATTCATGTTGTCATGTTGAGCGGAGCGCTCCAACGAAATGCGAAGTGAGGCCAGGCTTTCACACACTTTTGGCGAATTCTGTCGACGTTCGGTACAGAAGAAATCAGAGATTCTTCGCTCCGTTCAGAATGACAGTCTGGAATCAATTTAGTCTTCATCGCATTGAATACCGAAGTCTCAGAAGTGACCTCGCGCGCTGAGCGCGACGCGTTCATCAAATTTCAGTGGGAAATTTATACAAATGATCCGGCGTGGGTGCCGCCTCTGATCATCGAACGTAAAAGCTTTCTCGACCGTAAGCGGCATCCGTTCTACAGGCATGGCGACGCAGCGCTATTCCTAGCGCGAAAGAACGGCAAAATCGCCGGTCGAATCATGGCCAGCGACGATCCCAATTACAATTCGCTGCATCAAACGAATGTCGGCTGTTTCGGACTGTTCGAGTGCATAGACGATAAAGAGGTAGCCGCTGCGCTTTTCGACGCTGCCGCCAGTTGGCTTCGAAAAAAAGGCCGCACCGATATGATGGGGCCGATCGATTATTCAACGAACTACGTGTGCGGCCTATTGATCGACGGTTTTCAGTTTCCGCCAACGATCCTGACTGCGCATAATCCGCCTTATTACCGCGAGTTGATCGAGAACTGCGGCTTTTCCAAGGCGAAAGATTGGTACGCGTGGTGGTTCGCCGATCCGTCCAAGGCCGCCACGCGTTTGCGACGGCTCGCGACACGCTTAGAAAAACGTTGGCCGGTCAGGATTCGTCCCGCAAATCTCAAAAATCTCCGCGATGAAAGCAGACAACTTCGCGAGATCTTTAACCAGGCGTGGGAAAAGAACTGGGGATTTGTTCCCTTCACCGAAGCGGAAATCGAGTTCATGACCGAAGAACTGAAGCCACTGATCGTGCCGGAGTTTGCCTGGATCGCCGAGATCGGGAACGAGGCGGCAGGATTCATATTGTGCCTGCCGGACATTAACGTCGTATTACGCGAGCTCAACGGACGCCTCACCCGCTTTGGGCTACCAATTGGCCTGATCAAATTACTATTTTATAAAAACCGCATCAAAAAAGGCCGGCTAATAGCTCTCGGGGTGGTTGAAAAATACCGCCGCGCCGGGATCGCCGAGATGCTCGTCCTGCGTGTCATAGAGGAAACGATGATCAAACGGGGGATCACCGGCGAGCTAAGTATGACGCTAGAAGACAATTACATGATCAACCGCTTCGTCGAAGCGATCGGCGCCGAGCGATACAAAACCTACCGTATCTACACTCGATCGTTTTGACTTGCCAAGGATGCCCTACGAAGTTAGGCGGTTAGGCCAACGCTAGGTCTTCACGACGATCGAGAGCTGATGAGTAAGCCACAGGACGGTTTTGTTTCACGATTTCTGAATCGGCCGATTTCGAGCCGCATAACGCGTCTGCTTGTGAAGCTCCCGGTTCATCCGAGCGCGTTCACGGCATCCATTTTTGTTTTACCAGTCATTTCCGCTGTATTTCTTGTGCGGGGCGATTATCTCAGCGTCCTCTTGGGCGCGGCGATATTTCAACTATTCAGTATTCTCGATGGATGCGACGGCGAGATAGCGCGCACCAAGAATTTAGAATCAAAATTCGGCGAACGTTTGGACAATATTTGCGATTTCCTTGGCGGTCTCATCTTCGTCCTGGCGCTTGGGAGCGGGCTTAATCATTTCAAGGAGGGGGTCATTTGCGCGGTGCTGATCTCGGCCAATGAATTGCTTTTAAGATGGGGCACCGCCGCAAAACGAGTGGCTCCGGAAGATTTTCACGAATCCTTTTACGCGAGGCATCACGGAATGATTGGCCATTCTGGTCTGCTCGAGTTGGGTGAACGATTTGTGTGGTGGCTCTTTCAGTTGACCAAACGCGATGTCGCGATTTTGGTTTTTCTTCTACTGGCCCTGCTGAACCTAGCCATTTGGATCCTGCATCTTTGGACGATTGCTGCCGGAGCCAGCCTGATAATCAGCGCAATCGCCACTGCCAGGGCTGGCCGCGGCGATGCCATCTCGCCGGGCCGCTCGAGCGATTTTAGCTCTGATCCGGAAATGACGTCTGACCTTAGTTGAACGAACGCAGTGCGCGCCAACTGGCATCCTGCTCTGCGTGTTCCAAAACTCGCCGAGTGTCGATGTCATGCCATCGGCCAGAGCCGATATCAATGCCGCGGACTTTCCCGTCGACGGCCATTAATTCTATTCCGTTGGCGAGGCTACAATCAGTCCCGCCGTTAATGTCCTTCGCCTGCTCGAGATACGTAAAGATTTCCGCCGGACAAACAAACAAGCCGGTGTCAATGGCGTCGTAGCTCTGCAGATTTTTACCGATACCGATCACCTTGTTTCCGTGCGTTTGAAGTTTCATTGCATCATCCAAATCGACAATAGAATCGAGCTTTCGATCTATGGCGATATTGAGCAAATCGGGCTCAAAGTTGTCAAGCAAGCGACCAACAACCGTGTCGTCGAAAACGTGATCGCCCATCGTTAGAAGAAAGGGTGCGCTGACATGACCCGCTGCTGCGAGAAGCGAGATCCCGTTTTGTTTTTGCCAATCGCGGTTCAAAATAAACGATGCGTTGATGTGTGGCGGGATTAACTGTTTCGCTTGCGCAATTACCCGTTCGCTTTCGTACCCGACTACGAAATAAGCGGTGCTAATACCGGCAGCGCTGACTGCCTCCAGAGTATACGACAGCAATGGTCGACCAAGCACTGGCACGAATGGCTTGAGGCAATCCTTGTCCGCTCCACGAAGCCGTGAGCCTTGGCCGGCAATTAAAATGACAGCGTCGGAAACAACACTCATATTCGGTAATACCTTTTCAATCCCCAAACTCGGACGCGCTGCGGAAGAAACTTGAAAATCAGGGGCGCTATTTTCGATTCAAACAGGTTTCCAACAGTAAGTCGTGGCGGAGGATCAAGCGACCGAACTAATTTCAGAACCTGCTGCGCAACCAAATCCGGGCCCGGCGCATTTTTCATGTTGTGTTCGACTACTTCCCAGGTTTTGCCGATTTTCGCGTCATAGCGATCGACGTTGTCGCTTACAATAACGCTTTGATTAAAGTCGGTTCGAATATCACCGGGTTGAAGATCCACGATGCGGACGCGGGGATGAGAAAACTCAAGCTGGATCGACATGGTGTAACTTGCCAGCGCTGCCTTGGCGGAGTTGTAACCCGCCATGAACGGCACCGGAAGCCGGGAAGCTAATGAGGTGACGTTGATGATCAAGCCCTCGCCGCGCGGGCGCATGTGCTGCAATGCAAGCTGCATCATTTGGATTTGGCCGAACACGAGAACCTGAAATTGGCTCGTGATCGTTTCCAAGGGCAGAAGCTCGGCCGGGCCGAAATGACCAGCGCCCGCATTGTTGATCAAAACGTCGAGGTGACCAGCTTCCGCGAGCGCGGAGTTGAACGCCTGTTCGATCGAGCCGCTGTCGGTCAGATCGAGACGAATCGGATGCAATCGCGGCAGTTTTGGAATGCGCTCCAAATTGCGTGATGTACCCCAGACCTCATGCCCGTGCTCGACCAGTGATTTTGCAATCGCGAGACCAATTCCAGAGCTCGCTCCAGTAACAAGAATGTTCTTCATGCGGATGGAGGCCGTTTCACGACTTGTTTAACCCCACGGCTTTGTTGAGTTTGAGTGAGATCATCGTAGCCAGCCCATTCTTGTTTTCGGCCTTTGATTTGTATTTTAACTATTAGCCTGCTGCAAGAGAACCCGGCCACTAACTGTAGTTATGTTTGTGGGAAAATCGCCTGACCATACGATGTCGACTTCGTCGTCATGCTTTCGCTAATTTGGGCAGTCTTTATTGTTTTGATTCACCAAGCCTAATGCGCTTACTCACATCTCAGAGAAAACGGCGTCAACAAGTTCGCTTTATCCGTGAAACGTTAGCTGCGGACGCTGCGTCGGATCATCGCCGAGTAATCGCCTCATTATCGACGGTGCCTGGCCGAATCAACAACCTAACGGCGACGATTCGATCTCTTCAGAAGCAAACCCGTCCGCCAGATGAGATCATTCTTGCCATTCCAGAATTTTCGATTCGGGAAGAACGGCCATATGTTGTGCCCGAATATCTTTCGCGTTTGCCGGGACTGCGCATTTTGCATTCTGAGAAGGACTGGGGACCGGCCACAAAATTTATCCCCGTCATCCAACGAGAATTGGAAGCAGGCCGGGAAGAAACATTGATAATGGTTGTGGATGATGACCGCGTCTACCCGCGAGATGCACTTGCGACGTATTTGCATTATGCCGCGCAACTGACCGAAGCGGCACTTTGTTTTCGCGGTGCGGCGATGCCGCGAACCTTTGATTGGCGTAACGCCATTATGACGAAGGGTAATGAACTTCGCGAACCGCGTTGCGTCGCAGTGATCACGGGCTGCGGCAGTTATTTAGTCCAACCCAGGTTCTTCGACGAATCACTCTGGGATTATTCCAAGGCGCCCAATGCGGCGTTTTATATGGACGACATATGGATCAGCGGATGGTTGGCACGTCGCAAGGTAAAGAGGTACGCAATACCTACATCGACGATGATGCGAAGCGTTTGGCGACAGCGGCGGACCTTAACGCTGCACGACGTGCCCAATGGGCGACAACATAATAACAACGAGACCATCGCATTCTTCCGCGACAGTTGGGACGTGTTCGCTCCGGGCTAACATGCCTTGCCTTTCCGATGGAGATGATGGTGCCACCATTGAACGCCGAAGACCGCGAGGAAAACCACTGCGCTGCTGATTTGTCCGACAATTCCGCTTAGAAATGCCTTGCAAACGAGAGCGGGAACAATTGCGATTCCTGCGGCGATCAGCGGGCGACTGATGTCGTTCCAGGAATCTTTCCAGTGAAATATCCACCGCAGAGTGGCGTAACGCAGAATCCCTTGCACGATATATGGCAGAAGGATACCGACTGCAGCGCCTAACGCTCCAAAGCGCGGAATGAGCCAGAGAAGCCCGGCAAACGCGACGACGCATGTGATTACCGAATGGAGAAGATTCAAATGCGGGCGTTGCACCATGATGACCGTTTCGCCCAACGAAACAAACGCATTCGTAGCACTGGCTAGAGCAACGATGCCGAGCCAACGACCGCCTTCCCAAAATGCCGGGCCGTAAATAAGTAGAATTGTGCTGCCTGCGAGGGACAGGACCGCAACGAGCGGTAACAAAATCCAGAGCATCCACTGAGCGAGCCGCGCATAGGTGGCCGCCGCTATTTGGTGGTCTCCCGTTGCCGTCATACCGGCCACCACGGGAGCGAAGATGGGATTGAACGCCTGGTTTACTTTTCGCAGCCCATTCGCAGTTCCGATGACTGCACTGTAAACACCGATCGTTGTGAGCGTCACACCGGGCGCGCGTCCGACAAAGTAGCCGAGCATGAGAAGATCTAACCGGGAAATGAACGCGTTAATCAGCTGATAAATGCTGATGGGAGCAGCATACGCGATCAGCGACTTTGCTTCGCCGACACGTGAACCAACACTTCCGTCCGCGGAGTCACGACGAAAGAGTAATGACGCCAGCACAACTGCCGTGATTCCTGAAATTGCCGTTCCGAGGATCGCGGCTACTTCCGGTGAGGACGTATTGAAGCCGACACTGATTGCCAGCAAAAACGCCAGCGTTGTTGCAACGGGCTCGACTAGTCCCCGAGAATAAATGTCGTGCTGCATTACTTTCATTCCACGGGATACCGACGTGGAGATGCGATAAAGAGCCAGACCCGGCATGGCGCACAGAACCAGTGTGAGCGCGGAAACCATTTGTGGCTGCACATGAAGCCGGTCATTAAGGAAACGAAGTGCCAGAATTACGATAACGGCGGTTATCACCGACTGAACGACTCCAAGCACGACCGCAACGTGAAAGAGAGATCGACTTCGGGCCCGATCTCCGACGGCTTGGGAGCGTGCGATGAACGTCGTGATCGCATTGTCGAGACCGAGAACGCCGATCTTGCTGATGATATCTGTCGTGGACCACGCAACCGAGAATATGCCGAGCGCCGCCGGGCCCAGCAGCCGGGCGACAAGAAATGTAAAGATGCCGCGAAAATTCGATGCCAGCATCGCGATCGTGTTCAGGAACGCGCCGCGTTTCAGCTCCACTCCAGTCTGGTCGACCCGCGCTGGCGCGTCTACTACCGGTGGCTCGAGTTCACGCGCGGTTTCGAGCGCGTTTACTCGCCTTTCACCAGCCCGATCGCCGACTGGGGCAATTTCGACATTATGAGGCATGAGAGGACTACAATGATTCGTCGTTCGCCGGAGTGTCGCCGATGACACGGCCGGATAAACTGGCATTCGCGCTTATAAAGCTGTGACGCTACAATCGACTCCTCAGAGCGCCAAAACTTTTTCGCAAAGCTTCATGTCTTAACAACGAGACGAGCACTGGATCGGACATAGATATATGCAACCTCATGGCACACAGTTCGTTGAATTGGCGCGCTCGCTTTGCTGCCTTGTACCATGCGAGTCTTAATTACCGGAGGCGCGGGTTTCATTGGGCGACATATTTCCGAGTACTTCCAGGATCGAGCTGAGGTTCGGGTCCTTGATAACCTACGCTCCGGCCTGAAGAGCAATCTGTCCGGTTTGAAATGTGAGTTGATCGTCGGCTCAGTTCTCGATCGCGATCTTGTCAGAGAAGCTATGAGAGATGTGGATTTTGTCTTTCACCTCGCGGCTATGGTGAGCGTGCAGGAATCCGTGCAGAAGCCCAACGAATGCATCGAAATCAATGTTGGGGGCACAGTGATTGTTTTGGAAGAAGCGGCACGGGCCCGAGTGAAAAAACTGATCTTCAGCAGCTCGGCCGCAATTTACGGCGACAATCCGATAATTCCAAAAGTCGAAACTATGCCAGCCGAGCCGAAAAGTCCGTATGCCAGAGGGAAGAATGAAGCGGAACGGCGTTGCCACTCCTTCACAGATGGAGGGCGACTCTCCACGGTTTGCCTTCGTTATTTTAACGTCTTTGGTCCCTACCAAAACCCTGCAAGTGAATATTCCGCGGCTGTTCCGGGTTTTGTTGCGAAAGCATTCAGGAACCAGCCGATTACGATTTTTGGAGACGGCCAGCAGACCCGAGACTTCATTTATGTCAAAGACGTGGTCGCTGCCAATGCATTCTTTGCGTTGAAATCGCAGGCAACCGATGTCTTCAACGTCGGTTGCGGGAAGGAGATCACAATAGGCGATCTGGCCCTAACGATTCGCAATCTTACGAGCTCTAGCTCTACGATTGGATACGCACCAGAGCGGCCTGGGGACATCAAACATTCCGTCGCAGGTATAGACAAAATTCAAAATGCTGGCTTTAGGCCGGTTTGTGATTTGGCCGGAGGCTTGCGCGCAACAATTGAGTTTTTCAAGAAGAACACAGCGCGGATTGAGCAGGGCCGTCACTTATGACGCGAAGTCAAAGCCGCTGGATCAATGTGATCATCATCGCGCTGGTCCTCATCCTGCGTTCGCCCACGTTTCTGCCATCGCTGTACAACAGTGATGAGGGCTATTACGGAATAATCGCTAACGATACTCTGGACGGCGGCACATTCTACGAGACGGCGGTGGATACGAAGCCACCAGGCATCTACTACGTTTACCTCGCCGTTTTCAAAGTGGCTGGGAAGAACAACCTTCTGGCCGTTCACATACTCACCATCTTTGTCGTTGCAGCCACCGCCTTGATCGTACGGCGGATCGGTGCGCGAGTGGAAGATGATTGGGCGGGGGCGTGGGGCGGCATTGGCTATGCCGTGTTTATGCATGCCTACCGGCCGGGTGACACACTCCCCGCGAACACGGAGATTTTCGCATCTCTTTTTCTCACGGTGAGTGTGCTCACCTTTTTCCAGGGTGAAAGCAAGGGGAGATGGGGTTGGATGTTCCTCAGTGGCGCGCTTGTCGCCGTGGCGACTTTGTTTCGACAGCCTTCGGCCGTCACTTTGGCCGCAATGCTGATGTATCTCGTTTATCTTTGGCTTATCACTCGTTCTCAATCATTCGGGCGTGTTCTGAGAGTAGCCAGCGGTGCTCTAAGTGGATTCGCCGCGGTGGTCGCGGCGCTGGCCTGTTATTACCAATGGCAGGGAAATCTGCATGACGCGTATCTCTGGGCATGGGCGTTTGCCGTTCGCTATGTCGAGGCTGATACAACCTTCCTTTATGTTTTGATACGTCTGGTCCGCGTTCATCTCGTTGTGATGCTAGCCTGGAGTCTGTTATGGTATTTTGGTATTCGGCAAGTGATTAAGACGCTTAGATCCGTACGGCGCAATACGGCTATGCCCAACCAGGACGTGCTGCTCACTATGTGGTTAGTCCTCAGTTATCTGGGGATCTTTATTGGATGGCGATTTCCGGGCCACTATCATTTGGCAGTACTTCCGGCGCTTTCGGTTCTCGCAGGCCAGGCGTTCTCACGCTTTATCACGGAACAGCGACGTTTTCCGGGGCCGCGCTGGCGATGGATCCGCGCAGCCATTATTGGTGCGGCGGCCCTCCCGGCGATAGGTTTTCTGATCGGAGCGTTCGTAGTGCGAAAACAAACGCTCAACTTTCTTCCGATTGTTCAGCAAATCGTCAAGGAGACGAGGCCTAACGATCGTATTTTCGTTTGGGGAAGTTCCCCGCAGCTTTACAGCTTTTCCGACCGGCGCATGGCGACGCGTTTCGTGAGCTGTTCACATCTCGTTGGCGCCTACGCCAGTCGACCTCGTGAGGAAACAGACAGAGGGAAGAGTCTTCTGCCTGGCATGTGGGACATGTTTCGAGCAGACTGGGAAGCGCACCCTCCCGAGCTTATTATCGACATGTCAACGGTGGACCACTTCTGGGCAGCGCATCCGATGACGCGATATCCGGTGCTTCGTGGATTCCTCGATCAATATCGCCTGGAGGCGGTCATAGATGGCAGAACAATTTATCGTCGCCTTTGATGCGGTGTCGAAACAGCGCGCATGAAGACAACGAAGCTAGGGATTTCGATCGTTTATCCAATGTTCAATGAAGAGGAGAACATTGAGCACGCAGTGAATTTCGCAGAGGCCGTCCTAACTGATATGGCTTCTGATTACGAGATAATCATCGTCAATGATGCCAGCGCCGATCGATCACCAGAAATCGCGGAAGAATTGGCCCGGTCAAGACCTCGCGTAAAAGTGTTTCACCACGAAAGGAATTTGAAACTGGGAGGGGCGCTTCGCACCGGTTTTAGCAAGGCGACGAAAGAGCTGGTCTTCTATTGTGATTCGGATTTGCCGGTCGACCTCACGGAGTTGAACCGGGCGGTGCATATCATGGAGTTTACAAGGTCCGATATCGTTTCCGCTTTTCGGTTTGATCGCACTGCCGAGGGACCTATCCGCACCGTGTATTCGGCAGTGTACAATTTGCTTATCCGTTTCCTTTTTCCGCTGCGGGTGAAGGATATCAATTTCTCCTTCAAATTGTTCAAGCGGGAAGTCTTGAACAAAGTTGCCTTAGAGTCGGAGGGTTCGTTCATTGACGCGGAACTGCTGATCAAGGGCAAGCTGCACGGATTTAAGATCGTGCAGTTCGGCGTAGATTATTTTCCCAGAAATCGCGGCACCTCCACTCTGGCCAGTCCAGACGTGATCTTTAAGATGATTCGGGAACTGGTTGCGTTTCGGATGAAGATGCGACACGAAATCCGAGCGGCACGGTCTTCGCGCCTTGAAACAGCTGATTGTCAACGCGGATGACTTGGGTCTCACGCCGGCCGTCAACCGGGGTGTCGTGCGGGCTTTTCAAGATGGAATTGTAACGAGTGCGTCGTTGCTTGTGAATGGGATTGCATTCGATGATGCCGTTGCGCTGGCGCGGCAAAATCCGGAACTGGATGTTGGTCTGCATCTGACGCTGGTGGAAGAGCGAGCCGTTTTGGGCCGCGATGTCATACCGACACTGGTCGATGAAACAGGACGTTTTCCTCGCACGAGTGTTGAATTTATCGGCCGTGCCCTGGTGGGGCGAATCAGCTGGGATGAGGTAGAGCGCGAGATCGCAGCGCAGATCGCGGTTTTTCAGAAGACTGGACTACGGCTTTCTCATGTTAATAGCCATCAGCATCTCCACATGTTTCCGCCGGTTTTCCGAATCGTTAGGCGCCTCGCGGATTCCATGGAAAATGTTTGGATTCGGAATCCTATTGGCCCCTGGCGAAAGTCGCCGGATACGCCAATGGGACGGTGGGTACGGCTGCTTGGTTTACACCTGACGTCCCTGTCAGCTCGAGCTTTTCACGGCCGGCCCATGCCGCAAATGCCGGATGCTATGTACGGATTTGATGTCAGCGGGTGCTTAACTCGCCGTGCGCTCGAACAAATACTCCGGAAAATTCCGGATGGCCTGTACGAATTGGTTTGCCATCCCGGCGAAGATGACGCGGATACACAGGCGCGATACAGGCATTGGGGTTATCACTGGGCTGAGGAACTGGAGGCTCTGACCGCGCCCGAAACGAAAGTCGTTCTAAAGGAACATGGAATTGCGCTGACCTCGTTCGCGCGGGCGCCCGATGCGGGGGCGACTTGAAGCCCGCAAATTGCGGCGCGGATCACAAATCGTAAAACTGAACCTTTCCGGTCCGTTGCGAGCTCTGTACAATTGGCGCCTCACTGACCGTTGATGATCCTTACTCTAGAAAATTTGTTAACTTCATCTTTCCACGCAGATCAGGCTCGTGTTCCATGATCGAGGAGCGCCACGGATTCGATTGTGTCGTCATTTTAAGTGATGAATCGGCCAATTGGCAGGTTGCCGGATTGCGCCAGCTTGATCGCCTCGTGATGTGTCTCGATGAATTCGCCGAAGAAATGGGAGCGGCAAACAAGATTGAGGTTGTCGTTTTCTGGAAACCCGAGATTCCGCTGTCGGACCGATTGTTGCCCACACACAAGCGAATTACGCGTGTTCGGTTAACCGAGGCTTCAGGTTCACTTGAACCGGAAGCACGCATTCTTGGTACGCACTTGTTTGTCGCGCGAAATGCTTTGTCGAAGTTTTTCTCAGCTACGGCTCCGGTCAAGATCGAGCAACCTGTTGTCGACTTAACCGGGGCGTGGCCACGATTCTTTGAGCAGTTCGAAAGAACCTGTCGAAGCGCGACGGGGGCTGAGGAAGAGCACTGGCGTTTTCTCGGGGAGCCGGGTGAGATTATCGCTAGCGAAAAACAGCTCCTACGTCACAGCGGCAAATCGCAGGACGGAATCGTGTCGAAGTTTTTGAACCGCCCGATTTCACGCGTAATCACGCGGTTTCTCCTTAAGCTGCCGATTACACCCAATGTCTGGACGATACTGACCTTCGCGCTCGCTCCTGTGGCTTTTGTATTTTTGGTGCGCGGCGATTACATCGGGTTTCTGGCTGGGACGGCAGTTTTCCAAGTGATCAATATTCTGGACGGATGCGACGGCGAGATTGCACGCGCCAAGTATCTCGATTCGGAACAAGGCCGGCGTCTCGACGCCTTCTGTGATTTCCTCGCCAATCTGTTTTTTGTTTTCTGTCTGGGCATTGGCCTCTTCCGTCAACCGGCGGTGAGCGCAAATATTCGGTTCATTTATCTACTCGAGAGCTTGATCACTTTCTTGATAATGGCGGGCGGGTTTGGGCGTTACCTCACGCCGCTTCTCTCCGGGGATACTGAGCGCGTAGTCTCGCGCCGGCAGCAAGACTTCAACCTGGCAGAGCGTTTCTTTGGTCGAGCGCTGACCACTTTCATTCATCAAATCACACAGCGCGACGTGATTTATTTCGTCTTTCTTCTTTTGGCGATCGCCGATCGCGCGTCATGGATTCTGCACATTTTCTTCGCCTTTTCCGTGATCACGCTGCTCTTCCGGATGTTCAGGAAAAGTCGGCGGCAGCCCGCAGAGATCTGATATGACGGAATCCCATCGGCCACCGTTATTAATCGTTGCAGATTTACCGGAAGCATTGACGGACCTGTGCGGCATCTCGCTGTTGGAACGAATGCGTCGCACCGCACTTCAGATCGGTTTTACCGAGGCGATGATTTTGTCCAACTCCGTGAAGGCGGTGACTACGCATTTCGTTAACGAGTCGTGGCGTCGTGCAGATGTGTTGCTCACGTTCCGGGAGTGCACCGGTGCGAGGGTCACGATTGGCGAGATTCTAGATTGCGTGCCTGCATTGAGGGTCGCCTCCGACGCGCGGATCCTGGTGGTATTCGCTAGTTTTTATTGCGACGAACGCCTGCTACGCTCGCTCGCGGCCGCACAGACCAACTCTGTTCTCATCGATTCGGATCCCCCATCGATTGTTGCGCCGCTGTTGGAAAATTCAGATGGTCATCCTTCGCGGCTGTTGTGTGCGGCTCTCCTTTCGAGCGAATGGCTTTCGCGGAAAAATCGCGCCGGCATACTCGCGGAAGAAATTATTTCGGACATGGCGGCCGGAAGCATGGCACGCGTCGATGCTGCCCGACAACAAGCATACGTTCGAGGCATGCGCAGGAGCGTGCGGCCGGTCTTCTTCCCAGCTCCTCCGCTCGAGCGCCGTCCACTGGCTGAACGTTTGCTGCGTGACGCGACTCAAAAGGGTGTGCTTGATTTTCCGGCGCTTGTGCACGCACCGATTGAGAAGTGGCTGGTGTCGCATCTCTGTCGAACATCGATCACTCCGAATCAGATCACGTTCGGAACTGGAGTTCTCGGTCTATGCGTGACGGTGCTTTATGCTGGCGGGTACCTTTGGGCCGGAGTGTTGCTCGCTCTGGTTATTGGAGTTCTCGACGGGATCGATGGCAAGCTCGCACGTTTGAAAGCGCAGACGACAAAGCTTGGAAAAAGAGAGCATGACCTCGATTATTTTATTGAAACATCGTGGTGGGCGGCGCTGGCGTACCATTTTCATGCCACCAGCCAAATTCATTACGCTTACATAATTTTCGCCGCTTTCTTTGTCTTCGATAGGCTGGAGCGCTTGGCCAAACAAGCCGTTCAGCGGCGAATTGGTCGAAACCTGGATGATTTCGCTCCGTTTGATCGTTTTGTTCGGATGGTCGCTGGACGTCGCAACATTTATACCTGGTTGTTCACCTTTTTTGTTGTTATTGGGGCCCCGGCGCCTGGCTTCATTTGGCTCTGTTTCTGGGGGATGGCGAGCGCAGTCATCCACATCTTGCGTGCGCTGCAGATCGGCTTCGCCGGCCAGGATAAAGTTACGTCGACTCCATCGTGAAAAAGGGGCTGGCTGGGATCGTCGATCTAATACGAGTTAAGAAATCGAAGTTCGCGTGCCGCGCGGGTGGCTGTGGACGATGAGGCCATCCTTCATTTCGTGCATCCAATCGCACGCTTCAGCAATTGTCGGATTATGCGTGGCAAGGAGCAACGCCTTGCCGCGTTCATGCACAAGGTTCTGCAGCAGCTCAAACGCGCGCTCGGAGTTTGCGGTGTCAAGGTTGCCAGTCGGTTCGTCGGCCAGAATCACGCGCGGATCGTTTGCGAGTGCACGCGCAATAGCTACTCGTTGTTGTTCGCCGCCGGAAAGATGACGGCTGGGCCGTCGCAACTTGTCGCCCAAGCCGACCCCGTCAAGCAACTCGGCAGCGCGATCGCGCATCTGCGCATCCGAGAGCTGGCCAAGTTTACGCATGGGTATCATGACATTTTCCTGCGCGGTGAAGTCCTCCATCAAGAAATGGAATTGAAAGATGAAACCGATGAATTTGTTGCGCTTCTGCGCAAGCTCGTCATCGCTCAGGTGGGACACTGTTTCGGTTTCGATCGAAACGCGTCCACCGTCAGGTGTATCCAGCAGGCCGAGGATGTAGAGCAACGAACTTTTGCCGCAGCCTGACGGACCGACTACGGCGTGGACGCTTCCAGTCTCGATCGTGAGCGATACGCCGCGCAGCGCGTGCACGCGTTCTTCTTCCTCTCCGAGGTAGCGTTCAATCCCGTCGCAACTCAAGCTAATGGGTGCGCTCATCTTGATCCTCGGATTGTCACAACGGGTGCCAGTTCGGCGGCGCGCCGTGCCGGCACGTAACTGGCGATAAACACAGCCACCAACGCGAGCAACGTCGCAAACGCGTAATGGTGCCAGTCCCACGTTACTAGAAAATAATTTGTGTAGAGCAAGCCGCGAAGATGGATGGGAATGTGCGACACGCCCCAGGTCATTAACGCGCCGAGTAAGCAGCCCAGCACCGATCCAGCTGCAGCGATCAGTGCCCCCTGCCAGAGGAAGATTGCGCTAATGTCTTTGCGGCGGTATCCCATAGACCGCAAAATCGCGATCTCTTTAATCTTGGCGAGGACTGACATCGTCAGAACATTAAAAATTCCGAAGCCGGCCAATAGAATGATGAGCGAAACAGTAATCGCGACGGACATTCTCAAAGTCAGAAAAAGCTGAAGCGTGCTTTCCTCGCGTTCCTGCCAGCTAAGGGCATTATGCTGAAACAATGTTTCAAACCGGCTAGCCAAAACCGGCGCACGATTCCTGTCGCGCAGCTTATAGATGATCATTGAAGCTCCCGAGGGTTGTTGCAACAGCGCCTGTGCAATCTTTGCGTGTGAGTAAATTCTGGTTGAATCGATTGAGCCGATGCCTGCGCGTGCGATCGCCGCAACATTGAACCGCCAATACTCGCCGTTTGGCGCGAGCAATTGCACTGTGTCGCCGACGCTGGTCTGAAGGAGTTCCGCCAGGCGCGAACCGATGATGATCGCGCTGGTGTTGTTTCGGAAATCATCAAATTTGCCATCAATCAACTGGTGCAGGATATCGGTCGTTTGTGCATGAAGCGTGGGATCGATGCCGTAAAGATCGACAGTCGCGTTCTCAAATCCCGCGCGGGCGCTTACCGTTCCGCGCAGAACCGGTGAACAGGAAATCACATCCGGGAATTGCCTGCTGACCCGCATGATTTCGTTTGGATTGGTGATGCCCTCAAAGTAAACACGGCGGCTAGTGGCTCCCCTGGAGTTTTTTGCTGCGACCATGAGCGGCTCGTAACGGGGACGAAATCGAGACCTAACGACAAGCGCGCCGTTGCTGCCGATGTTGGACTCGATGAAATAGCGCGAGAAGCCCTGGGTTTGCGCCTGTGTGCAGATGAAGATTGCAACACCGAAAACGACGCCGCTCAAACTCAAGAGCAATGCCCGCTTGCGATGCGTCAAGAAACGCAAGGCAATGTAAAGCGGGGGGGTCACGGGGCTTTCGGTGGAGGCGGCGCGTTGATCATGCGCTGACGCACCGGTTGGCCGGAATGGAATTTGTCCTGATCGGAAACGATTACGTGATCCCCCTCTGCCAGGCCATTGAGCGCTTCTGAAAAATCCAACGTGCGAAATCCTACGTTGACGGTTCGTCGCTGGACCATTCCACCGTTGGCCACCAGCGCTTGATCGACAAGCAGTGCGCGCGTCGGCACCAGCAATGCATTTTCATGCACGCCGGTGATGATGTTCATCTCCCCGGTCATCCCGACCATCATGTTGTCGGGTGGATTTTCCATCTCTAACACAACGGTATAACGCTGTGTGGTTGGATCAGCTGCAGGCTGAATTGACGTGACACGGCCTTCAAAAGTACGCGTGCGGTAGGCGTACAGTTGCACTTTCGCTTTCATCCCCGGTTTTACTTCGCCTACGTCCTCCTCGTTGACTTCGCCCCGCACATAAGTCTTTCGCGAAGAGACGGTGAAAAGCTCATTTCCGTTCGAAACGAGTTCACCATCGATTGTCTGAACGTTGGTCAGAATCCCTTCAATCGGTGAACGGACTTCGGCATTCTTCATTTCCGCTTCGAGCTTCTTCGCAGTTTCTTCAAGAGACTTGAGATTGCGATCGCGCTCGATGCGCTCCGTCTCCACCACGCCGCGTAAACGGTTTACCTCACTTTTGGATTTCTGATATTCCACAGCAGGCACGTTCCCTGAGGAAACGACTTTTTCGAGCCGTTGGAGATTGTCCTCCGCTGCTTTTAGCAACTCCGAGGATGCCAATGGGACAGCTCCGCGGTCAACAGCTGCCTTCAAATCGGTGCGCGCCTGCTTTAATTGCCTGGAGGTTTCCTCATCGGCGATTGTTGCCAGTAATTCGCCTCTTTGCACGTCTTTGCCGATGGCCCCGCGGCCAGCAGAGAAGGGTTCCGCCAGTCGGATAAATCCGTCGTTTTGCGCTCGCACACGCACCACAAATGCGGGTTCTATCCGCACCGTGCCGTACACAGCCGAAATCGCCGTGCCGCGTTGTACGCTCGTCACTTCCGCTACTGGCATCAGAAGGAAATAGGCCGCCGCGAAAAGGACGACGACCGCCGCTGCGCCGATCCACAAAACGGTCTTTGATTTCGGGAATTTCAATTTTGGAGGAGTAGTGTGCTGTCCGCGGCTCTTGTTTGCAATAACGTCCTGCCGGGCAGCGCTCCTCGTTTCCGCCTGTTCGTAAATGTTCGAGACCATTATTGCCAAGACACCGTTACGGAGATTTCCGTTCGACGTTCGAATAATTCCTAGGGCCATTCAAACGCCTCCTTGGATCGCAACCCGTTGAAGTTCGAACCCTTGAGATCGACGGAAAGCCACGTGGCAATTTAACGCTTTAGATAATTATTTCGCTGAATTCGCAGGAGGGCTGCTTTGATCGAAATATTGAAAGTACCGACCTGTGGCGCGGTCCCATTCTGCAAGTGCCACGTTATTTTGATAAATCGCGTCCAGCAGTCCGCTTTTCGTCCTCAAATAACCGTTTTGCGTCACGCGGTACTCGAACGGCGATACCAAACCACTGGCGACGTTTTCCTTCACAGTTTGCGCGCTCTCCTCCGCGGCGGCGGTGGCGGACGCAAGTGATTTTTCGCGAGCAGCGATTGCCTCAATGTTATTGGCAATACGTGGAAGTTCCTGGGTCACATTTGTTTCCAATTTCCGGCAGGTCAGCTCGTTTTGTTCACGTACTGCACGGGCCCTTAGCACCGCTCCGCCTACCTTTCCGTTATCAATGACGCGCCAGGTGTATACCACCTTTTCACGAACTTCGGAGCCGATGAAATCCTGTGTCTTACTCGTCGAACCCTGGCGATGGATGCCCTTTATGGGCACGTATTCCGCGGGAATGCTTCCCACGACGGCAGGATAATAGTCGGCGGCAATAATCCGTTGGTCTTCATTTGCGGCTCGGACAAACAAACGGGCCAGTTTGAGATCAGCCCTTCGCTGTAGAGCTGCGGCTGTTTCGGCACTAACATCGACCTGCGTGGGGACAAACTTAAGTTCGCCGTCGGGTTCAGGCAGAGATGATCTTGCGGGATCGATTCCCATCGCTTGCGCCAGATTCAATTGCGCGTCTCGATAGGCGCGTTGTGCACCTTCGGTTTGCGGAACCAGTTCATCAGCCAGCATAGTTGCGCTCGTCACTGCGCTTCGATCGGCTAATCCCGCTTCAAGCCGATTTTTCTGAGTAGCAACATTTTCCTGTAATTTTTGCAGTTGCTCGTCTCGAATCGACTGCAGGGAACGATTGTAAAGCGCCGCGTAAAATGCGAGCCGCGCAGCGTGCAACTGTTGGACCACAGCGACATTTAGTTGCTGTTGGGCAATCAGAACTTGAATGTCTCCACGCCGAAGCGATGGCGGCACAGCCATATTGAATAACGTCTGTTGCAAATTGGCGCGACCGACGGCGAATCCTTTTACTCCGTTCTCGCCGGCCCGATGGCCATACTGAACACCAGCGGGGACACCTACTTCGAAGTCCGGCCACACAATAGAGCGAAAGACCAAGCGCTGCCCGGC
>DATDFM010000266.1:0-6720 GCA_036522635.1 Candidatus Udaeobacter sp.
AGACCGGCCTAACAAGTCTGTTACAGAATTCGTTAGTCTGAGAAGCGCTGCACAGGTGCCCGCTTTTTCGGCGAATCAAGACTGCGCGGAACCGCCAAAGTGTTAGTGTTGCGTAGGATAAGCTCGTACGGAACGAGGTGATGGGGACGCAGAGAATCCATGGCGTTAAATCTTTCCAAGTGGTCTCCGCCAAGATCCAAAAGCGATGTATCGGGAAATCAAAAGAAAGAACTATTCTCCACTCCATCTTGGCTGGAAAGGTTGATGCGAAGGCTTCGAACAATTGGGTGTATGTTACTAGTTACAACTTGAGCACTACGTTCGAGTAACACAAACCCTCGACAAGTAACAGATCAGGCGAAGTCTCACATGGAAATGAGACTACACCTGACCGGGCAATTCCCTTGACACTCGGGTTCAACCTCGGGTTAATATGATATGAAACACTCAAAACTCATTGCAGGTATCGCTGCAATATGCGCTTGCGTTGCAGCTTCGTCTTTAAGTGCGGCGACAATCCCGGCTGGGACATCGATAACCATAAAAACGACGAGTCAGATCTCCGAAAGAGATCCAAAGGGTAGAACCTTCACAGGGCAAGTTGCACAGGACGTGGTCGTTAATGGAGCGACGGTGTTGAAAGCTGGAACGGTCGTCACGGGAAAGGTTACGGCGTCTCGTGCAAGCTCAAGACCAGGGGGCGGGTCCGCGCCACTTAGTGTTGCGCTTACATCTATCAAGGCGAACGGAAGGAATGTTGCGATAAAGACGGCCAGCGTGCAACCGCAGGGCGCGACCACTGCGCAGAGCGCGCAAATGAGGTCGCGTGGAGTCACTGCTGGCAACATCCTCGTCACTCCGGGAACCACAATGCAGTTCGTACTTTCGCAAGCAGTCACCATTTAAGGTCGTCGCAAGTGTTGTTGCCGCAGTAGGGCGCTTGTAGAATCAACGATTTGGACCGGCGTACGTCGTTGACACTTGGACATAAATTGTTGATGGGGCGCACGGTCTACCCCTAAGCTACTGCTCGATTCGTGGGGAAGGCGCAGCGGTTCAGCGTGAAGGCGGAATGCCTGGCCATTCACGCCCGGTGCGAAGCCAGACGGAAAATGCAGAAATGACAACAGGCATAACAGACTTCAGGCCTAACCAGAAGAAGTGAGAAATTAATCGAAGCCCAAGGTCAAGGACATATCGATGTCGCGCCCTAACAAGGCTACCAAAATCAGTCACGCCGGGAATGATACCGATGGGAATCCAGGCACATCGGACGGAGCCTGAAAGGTTAGATAATCAGGGATCTCCGCGCGACACAACGCGTGGTCCAGAAACATCCGCCGAGAACGGGCACGCTACCGGAGAATGTGCTGGCGACCCCTTCGCCTCGGTTCGACTCGGCAGGCGACGCACGCTACAAGCCCAAAAAGCGCGTGTGAAGGTGGTTGCGTAATTGGCTTCGTTTGTTCAAGATCCGGGACATGCCCGAAGTTCAAGCGCCGCCCCCGTTACCAAAATCGCAGCCATGGTTTGGAAGACGTCATAGCACTATTCTTAAATTGCTTGGAGTCGGAGCGCTCGTTTTGATCTTGTTGATTCCGCTTGCGATGATCACTGGCGTTTTGAATGAGCGATTGCAACGGCGCAATGAGGCCGTCGCAGATATCACTTCCTCATGGGGCAGGGAACAAAATGTCGTCGGTCCAGTACTCGGTATTCCGTATCAATACAAATTTAAAACGGTCAAAGAGGTTCCGGCGGCGGACGGGAAAGTAGAGCGGCGTGAAGTGGAAGAGACGGCCACCGCAAACGCTTATTTTCTCCCCGAAACTCTGAATTTTGCCGGTACGATACAGACGGAGAAGTTGCATCGCGGGATTTACGAAGCGGTGGTGTATCGCGCGCAGACCGTTCTTTCCGGGAAATTTGCGACGCCCGATTTTGGGCCTCTTAAAATCGATCTCAAAGATGTCCAATGGAAGGAAGCGTTTGTTACGATCGCGGTCAACGATCTGCGCGGCACGCGTGAGGCAATTGTGCTTGATTGGGGCGGCATCAAACGGCCAATGTTACCCGGATCGCAGGTACCCGGATATACGACGGGGGCGACGGCATTGCTTGGCAGCGATCAGCCGATTGGCGCGGAGGTTCAATTCTCGATTCCATTGGATTTCAATGGCAGCGAAGGAATTTTCTTCGCGCCGTTTGGAGTGCAAAACGAAGCAACACTAAAATCGAACTGGCCCGATCCCGGATTTCGTGGCGCGTTCCTCCCCGCAGAACGAACCGTTCGCCAGGATGGTTTCGAAGCAAAATGGAAGGTCTCCTATTATGGACGAGATTACCCGCAATCGTGGACAAGCCGCACCGGCAACGAACGTTTCACCACACAGGCAGTTTCGAACTCGCTTTTCGGTACGCAATTCCTGTCGATTTTAGATGCCTATCGTTACGTCGAACGTTCCATTAAATACGGCGTACTCTTTCTCGTGTTGGTCTTCACGGCGTTCTTTTTGTTTGAAGTTACGGCGCGCCAAAAAATCCACCCGTTCCAGTATTTAATGGTCGGCGCTGCGCTTTGTTTGTTTTACCTGCTGCTGTTGTCGATTTCGGAATTTATCGGATTCAGTTGGGCTTATCTGGTGGCGGCGGTGTCATCGAGCTTGTTGATCACGTGGTATTGTCGGTTCTTCCTCGGAGGCGGCGTTCGCACGTTCATGATCAGCGCGGGATTGGCTGGCGTTTATCTGTTTCTCTACATCACTTTGCGGCAGCAGGATTACGCGTTACTCATGGGCGCTATCGCGCTTTTTGTGGTGTTGGCAATTGTCATGTACGTGACTCGCAAAGTGGATTGGTACGCACGCGACGCAGGTGTGTCGACCATGCACGATTGACAGGACCAGCGCGGTTTTGTATGACGCGAGTTGCGTCATGGCTGAATTCACCGTCAACCCCGAGCGTTTTGATCCCTACAAGAATTTTAAGTTCCGTGTGAAATGGGATGGCCGCTACGTTGCGGGAGTAAGCAAGATGAGCGGGTTGCGGCGCACGACTGAAGTGATTCGCCACAGGGAAGGGGGCGATCCCAGCACCACCCGCAAATCTCCCGGCCTCACTGAATTCGCACCGATCACTCTCGAACGGGGCGTCACCCACGATCCTGAGTTCGAAAATTGGGCGAACAAGGTATGGAGTCTTGGTGCTGGTCTGGGTGCAGAGGTTTCTTTGAAGGATTTCCGTAAAGACATCGTTCTGGAGCTTTACAATGAAGCTGGACAGCTTGTTTTGGCTTACAGGATCTATCGTTGCTGGGTTTCAGAATACGAAGTGATGCCAGATCTCGATGCTAACGCCAACGCGGTCGCGATCGAGCACATCACACTCGAAAACGAAGGGTGGGAACGAGATCACTCGGTCAAGGAACCCGTCGAGACAGCCTTCAAAAAATCGTGATCAATTCTGTCGGCCAAAGACCCTGATCGATTCGCGTGTGTGACGATTACACTTCGCGGAGCAATCATCGGGATTTTGGCGGTTGCAATGTGCGGCGGCCTTTATTTGCTCTGGCTTTGGCGACCGGAGCATCAGATTCGCCTCCATACAGAACATTTCTTTCATGCGATCGACGGCCGAAAGTGGGAGACGGTGGCCGAGTTCGTTGGTAACGATTATCGCGATCAGTGGGACCAGGATCGAACGCGGCTTCTTGAGCGGTTGCGGGAAGGTTTTCGATGGGTGCGCGGGTCTGCGATTACTGCGCCTAATGCCGTGGTGCAGGTTGAAACGGCCCGCGCAATCTGGATTGGCAAAATCAATGTCTACAGCAGTGACGATGGTGTGCTGCAGTTCTTGGATGAACGGGTGAACAGATTGCCGGCGCCTTTCGAACTCGAGTGGCATCACGTGTCCGGCAAGCCATGGGATTGGAAGCTCGTGCGCGTGAGTAATCGTGCGTTTGAAGTCCCTGCCGACGTGTATTAAACCACCGAGTAGACGGTCCTGTCATGTGGAGCGGAGCGCTGCAACAAAATGGAAAGCAGGAGGCCACGCTTTCAAACATCTCTGGCCAGTTTCGCTCATCGAACTCTTCGAAAGGGAGTCCGGGATTCTTCGCTTCGCTCACAACGACATGCTGCCGCGGTTTATGACCGGGAGGTTTTATTTCCCCTGCGCCTGGCGCAATTGGCTCTTTGCCGCATCCACTTCCTTTTGCGTTTGCTGACAAAGAAGAATTCCGCGGAGCTTGTCTCCCTGGTAATACCGTGCGGTGAATTTTTTCTTGGCGTAGGTTCCATCAAGACTCACACGCGTAGGCGCCAGCGTGAAGTCGCCGACGAAATCCATTCTTAAATCAAACATCTCCGTCCAAAAATAAGGGACCTGTTCGTACCGGATGCGTTTCTTGCCCGTCATATTAGCGCCGGCTACCAGCCCTTGCTCGCGGGCGTTTTCCCAGTGGGTCTGACGCCGCATACCCCCCATGATTCTGTCCGGGTAAAAAGCGAGATCGCCGATGGCGTAGATTCCTTTTTCCTCGGTCTCGAGATATTCCGTGACGGGCGATCCGTGCGGTCCCGCTAATGGAGTGTTGCGCACGAGATCGAGATTCGGCTCCGCGCCACATGCAACAACGGCAAGTCCGACTGGAAAACGGTTACCGCTCTTGGTTTGAATGTTGCGCAGGACGGTTTTGCCCTCGAATCCGTTGAGGGCTTCTCCCATCGAAAGGACCACGCCGTGCTTCGCAAAATAGTCAGTTAACCAAGCGCCGGTTTCGGGATCGAGGTATCGATTCAATAAGTGGGGGTCCCGGTGCATCAAGCCAACTTTCATTTTCATCAGACGCAGACTTGCTGCCGCCTCGCACGCCAGCAAACCACCTCCGACGACCATGATCGTCTTCTCCAAATTGGCCATTTCTCGTAAGGCGAGCGCGTCACGAATCGTTCGCAAATAAATCACATTGCCAAGACTTGTTCCTGCCATTGCAGGCCGCACCGGCCGGCTGCCCATTGCTAGGCAAGCCTTTGTAAATTCGATGCTTTCGCCATTGGCTAGCACAGCCAGGCGACGCTCGATGTTGAATTGTGTGACCACGGTGCCGAACCGTGCTTCAATCTTGTGGGACTCGAACCAGCGCTCATCCACTTCCTGAAGCTTTTTTACGTTCGCGTCCTTTTCTCGCAAAAAGCTCTTCGAGATAATCCAGCGCTTGTAAGGCGGGAATGCTTCCGCGCCAACAAGTGTAACGGAGCCTCTCTTGTCGTATTTGCGAATGCCTTCGCACGCGCTGGCTCCGCCGATACCGGCACCAACGACGATATAATCACGTCGAATCATATGTGAAACTTTGACCTTAGTTTCAGCGGAGGTGTGCCTTCAAGCGAAATTGTTAAGGGACCAAACGTCTTATGTCCGCCTGAGGTTCCCGCCGGCCGGCAAGCAGGCCTATTCCAAGCACTTCGACATCGGGAGAGCTCCTGCGGGAGATCGATGAATGACGAAAGCCATTCCTTCTTGCATTGCTGCTCTTTCTTTGGGCACACTGCCGTCGCCATGAACGAATCCACTACCCAATTGAAGGATACGACAGCGAATCCGGCGCCTCTGGGGCTGCTCGGCTTCGGCATGACCACAGTATTGCTAAACCTCCACAACGCTGGGTTTTATGAGCTAAACAGTATGATTCTGGCTATGGGGATCTGCTACGGCGGTGCCGCGCAAATTGTGGCCGGGATCATGGAATGGCGGAAAGGCAACACTTTCGCCACGACGGCCTTTCTTTCGTACGGCTTGTTCTGGTTCTCGCTCGTGACGTTGATTGTTTTGCCAAAGTTAGGGTGGGCCACGGCTTCCAACGAGACCGCAATGGCGGCTTATCTTTTCATGTGGGGTCTATTCACCGCGGTGATGTTTATTGGCACGCTGCGGTTGCATGTCGCAGGGCAGATCGTTTTCGGATCGCTGACGGTGCTTTTCTTTCTGCTCGCTATTGGTGATTTCATTACTGCGGGTCCTGGCTTCAAGCAGTTCACCGGGTACGTGGGAATTTTCTGCGGATTCTCGGCGATCTACGCCGGTCTCGCGCAGGTACTCAACGAACTCTACGGCAAAGTCATTCTGCCACTCGGGCCCGTGATGAAGTAATCTTTGCACCACGAAGGACACGAAGGGCACGAAGATGGAGTTTGATGAACTGTCGCGAACCGTGATCGGATGCGCGATCGAGGTGCATCGCACGCTCGGGCCGGGATTGCTAGAATCGACTTATCACCGGTGTCTTGCCTGTGAGCTCTCGGAACGCCAGATCCCGTTCCAAATTGAAGTGCCGCTTCCCGTACATTACAAAGACGTTTTGCTGGATTGTGGCTATCGAATTGATCTGATTGTCGGCGGTGACCTAATCGTGGAGGTCAAATGCGTTGAAACGCTGCTTCCAATTCATCATGCGCAAATCCTCACTTATATGCGGCTAGCGAGGATTCCAATTGGCCTCCTAATAAATTTCAACGTTAGGAAACTACAGAACGGCATTAAGCGTTGCGTGCTTTAAAGGTGCTTCGTGATCTTCGTGCCCTTCGTGGTGAGATTACGGCTGCTTTTTTAGTAAACTCGCGGCGAGCTTAAGGGCTGAGTCGCTTTTGCCGCCAAGCATTCGCGCGATTTCTTCCTGGCGGGCTTTGCCCGTCACTTCGTGCAGATTAGAGAAGGTGCGGC
>DATDFM010000267.1:0-4116 GCA_036522635.1 Candidatus Udaeobacter sp.
CGGCCGCGACCTGCGCCGTCGAAACAACTTCTTCGCTCACCAACGTGACCTGCGGAACTTCGCGCCGGATCGCTTCGGCGTCTTCGATCTTCAATGTGCCGGCGCCGCCCCATCCGGTGCGAATTCCACTTGATGTAGTGCTGCCGGAAAAAATCAGAATCACATTTTGTCCGAGGCTGGCGATCTGCGCTTCGACCTGAGCTTTCGCTCCGTTGCCGATGCCGACCATGGCAATGACCGCGCCGACCCCGATGATGATGCCGAGCGCGGTCAGCACCGAACGCATCTTGTTTCGCCGCAGGGCGCGATAGGCAACGGTAAGTGTGGGCGCGATGCGCATGGCGCAGATGTGGAGTATTGGAGTGTTGGAGTATTAGAGTGGCGGAATTCGAATCGTGAAGGGGAGCGCGGGCATGTTGCCCGCTCTGTCCGGCATTCTGCCGGACAGCTTGACGCAGCCCTGAAAACAAATTGAGACCGTAGCGACGCGACGTGAAAAAAAGGCCACCGGCAACATGCCGGTGGCAGCGGGCAGAATGCCCGCGCTCCCCAGGAATGTCTTGCGGTTAGCGCAATAGGTCATTGCTCGGTCGCTGTATTGTCTGCGTTTCGTAACTGCGCCTGCGCGTCGAAGCGCTGACTTACGAGGTGATCCTCCCGGATCAAGCCATCCCGCATGATAACGTTGCGCCTGGCGTAAGCGGCGATGTCCTGCTCGTGCGTGACCATGATAACAGTGATGCCGTTTTGATTGAGCTGCTGGAAGATGGCCATGATTTCGACGCTGGTTCGGCTATCGAGGTTGCCGGTGGGCTCATCCGCCAGCAACATCTCGGGCTCGTTGATCAACGCGCGCGCGATCGCGACGCGCTGTTGCTGCCCGCCGGAAAGCTGACTCGGAAAATGGTCCTCACGGCCAGCGAGTCCGACCGATGCAAGGACGCGATCTGCTCTTTCACGGAGCTGCGCATGTGACAGGTTATGCGCGCTATAAATCAGCGGCAGTTCCGCGTTCTCGCGCGCCGATGTGCGCGCCAGTAGATTGAAGCTCTGAAACACAAACCCGAGCTTGCGATTCCGAATCTCCGCGAGCTGATCGCGATTGAGATCCGAAACGTCTGCGCTATCCAGGAAATACTGGCCGGAACTCGGCCGGTCCAGGCAGCCGAGAATATTCATCAGCGTCGATTTGCCAGAGCCACTCGCGCCCATCAGGGCGACGAATTCGCCTCGTTTGATTTCCAGGGAAACGCCGCGCACTGCTGGTACTTCCATTTCCCCGGTGCGATAGATCTTGTGCACGTCGATGAGCCTAACGAGTGCGCCATTGTTCATGTGCATCTCTTCCTCACGCTCACGCTCACGCTCATGGTCCTGCTCGTGCTCGAATGAGAATCACAAGTCATCAACGCGGCTGTGGTGTCCGCTGTCCTCGGCGGATTTCTCAACCCAGGCAGAGCAGATGCGCTGAGGAGAGCGCACGCTACAACATTTGTGCTTGTGCTCGCTCATATCCAGAGATGTCTCGACTTCGCTCGACATGATGCTTACGGAAATCGTCGGCCGCCTGAGAATGGATTCGCCGGTGTGGATGCAGGCTGCGCTCTCGCGGCCATCTCGGCAATCACGACACGATCACCCTCCTTTAATCCTTCAACGACTTCCGTCATGACGCCGTCGCTGATTCCGGTCTTGATTTGCACCGGCTTCGGTGAGTTGCCGGACAAAACATAAACCGTGCGTTCGCTCGTCGTCCGCTCGCGTCCACCCATGCCTTGTCTCATCGCGCCCGGAGGTCGCGATCCACCTCGGTTTGCTGTGGATCCCATTTCAGTTGCTGCTGCTTCAGCAGGCCGGTAGCGCAGCGCGGCGTTTTTGATTTGAAGCACATTGTCCTTACGGGCGGCAATGATTGAAACGTTCGCGGTCATTCCGGGTTTTAATTTCAAATCCGGATTGCTCACGCCGATCACTGTGTCGTAGGTAACAACATTCTGCACCGTGATCGGTGCATTACGCACCTGCACGACTTTGCCGTGAAACGTCTGGGTTGGGAAAGCGTCCACTGTGAAATCGACTTCCTGTCCGACCTTTACCACCCCTACATCAGCCTCCGCCACGTTCGAATCGATTTGCATCTTTGTGAGATCATTTGCGATCTGAAAAATAACCGGCGCCTGGAGACTGGCGGCAACGGTCTGACCAACATCGACGCTGCGCGAGATCACCACGCCATCGATTGGCGAGGTGATAGTGCAGTGGTCAAGATCGGCCTTCGCCTTATCTAATGCGCCTTGTTTGATTTTTACGTTAGCCTCGGCCTGGTGGAGAGTTGCCATCGCCTGGTCGACGTCTGCCTGTGCGGAGGTTTTTCTGGCAAAGAGGTCCTGGGTGCGTTTTGCGTTGATTTTCGCCAGCTCGAGCGCAGCCTGGGCATTCGCTACGTCGCCTTCGGCTTGCGTCACGGTGGCCTGGAAAAGCGCAGGATCGATCTGCGCCACGACCTGTCCGGCTTTGACCTGTGAATTGAAATCCACGAACAACTTCGAGACGTTCCCCGACACCTGACTTCCGACCTGCACGTTGACCACCGGATTAAGCGTGCCGGTGGCGGTGACTGCCTGAGTGATCGGCCCGCGTGTGATAATCGCAGTCTGATACGTCGCAGCGCCGCTGGTTCGCAAGTGCCGAACAACAAGCGCAATCAGCAGCAGTCCGCCGATGACGATGAGCCAGGGCAAAAAACGTTTCATTCAATTCGCGAGTTGACGGATTCGGTAACGCATCTCGTAATGTCATTCTGAGCGGCGCGAAGAATCTCTGGTCATTTCTGCATCGGTTATCGCAGAAAACAAATCGAGATGTTTCGTTTCGCTCAACATGACAAGCCGATCTATGAACAGGTTTCTAGAAATCAATGACAGCCAAAGGTGATGCGTCGCTACATCGAAATCTATTCAATCATCCTGCGCAACTCCCTTATCCGGGACATGAGCTTTAAGGCGAATTTCCTGTTGTGGATGGTGGTAGAGATTCTTTGGTTCTGCGGGCAAATCGTTTTTTTCAGCATCATTTTTGGGAATGTCGATCGCATCGGTGACTGGACAAAATGGGAGGTGGTGTTGCTGGTCGGTACTCACCAAATTATCGCGCAGTTGTTTCAGGCGTTCTTTTTTGTGAACGTCGCAAATATTCCGGAGCTCGTGCGCACGGGAAAACTGGATTCCGTTTTGGTGTTGCCAATCGACAGCCAATTCGCGGTTTCCACGAAACAATTCGGGCTCGACAGCATCGTCAACGCAATGCTTGGTGCCGTGGTTGTTCTGGTTTCGCTGTTCAAGCTGAATGTGGTGCCGAACGCGCTTTCCGTTTTGCTCTATGTTGTGGCGCTTGGTTTCGGAATTGCCGTGCATTACTCCATCATGCTCGGCTTGGCCGCGTTCAGCTTTTGGATCATTCGCGCACAGGGACTGGTGTACGGCTATTTCAATTTTCTCAATATCGCCCGTTATCCGGATGTGATTTTCCCCTGGCTTTTCCGCCTGATCTTTGGCTGGGTGATTCCGGTCGTGATCATCGCAAACATCCCTGCGCGCCTGCTCATTAAATCACTCGGCCAACCGTTTCCCTTGATGCTGCATCTGATCATTGCGTCGAGCATTGTGTTTTGGTTGTCCCGCGTGTTTTGGAAATTTGCGTTGGGCCATTATTCCAGCGCCAGCTCGTGACCTGTAGCCGCCTCCTTATGTCGAGGCGATCAGCGACCGCTAGAACACGGCGACTGAGCGCCGTGGCTACAACAGCATTGCAGTGCTAGGTCGTGCTCTGTAGCCGCCTCGCTCTGTCGAGGCGAACGGCGACTGCTAGAACACGGCGACTGAGCGCCGTGGCTACAATGTTTTTGCAGGTGGAAGGTCGTGCTCTGTAGCCGCCTCGCTCTGTCGAGGCGATCGATTGGCGACCGCGGAACACGGCGACTGAGCGCCGTGGCTACAACAGCATTGCAGCGCCAGCTCGTGACCTGTAGCCGCCTCGCTCTGTCGAGGCGATCAGCGACCGCTAGAACACGGCGACTGAGCGCCGTGGCTACAACATTAGTCCGTAGCAGGTCGTGGT
>DATDFM010000268.1:0-27191 GCA_036522635.1 Candidatus Udaeobacter sp.
GCGGGAAGTCCCGGCCGCACCGCGGCGAGTCCCCCATTTTCACATTAACTTGTTGCCGGACGCCCGCCGCGTCTCAACCACCCGCGCACTAATGAGCGCGTATCTGAGCTATCTTTATCGCCGCGGCGACAAGCGCGTTTACGGTCAGATCGTTACGTTCGAAAGCCGGCGTGGCGAAAAGATGTTCGAGCGCTACGGATTCAAGGTGTTGAACCGGGCCGAGATCACGAAATACAAAGCGTTCTTCCCGCAGTCGGTGTATTTGAGCACGGTCATCAAGAACCTCGAGACGGCCGAGCCGCTCAGCGTCACCTCGCGCTCGCGATCGTAACCGAACGCCCACTCGTTAGATCGACCCGCGTTCGCCAAGGCTACGGCGCGGCAAGCAACTTGTTACATCGACATCTCTGCATTAACGTGGCCCGCATTTTTGCCGGCATAGCTCAGCTGGTAGAGCAGCTGATTTGTAATTGCCTAATGAATTTTTGCGCAGGTTTTCGCGATTTTGCGTAGCGTCTCCTTCAGAGCTGAGCCGACCCCAAAGTGATTCGCAGAGCGTTTCGCACAATTGCACTGTTTTGCATCAAAAAAGCTTCAGACCGTAGAAGGCGACCGTGAACGGCGGCATGGGGACCGGTGCGCGCATAGATTGTTCGATCCCTCACAGGGAAAGGCCATCAGTGGATCAGCGATCAGGGTTTACCAATTCACGCGCCTCGTCGGTCAGCTGACGCAGATCATCAACTCGAGTGAAAGGTTGCCAATTTTCCTTACTCCACACTTCGAAGATTTTATCGGTGGTCGTAACAATGACGACGGACCGGGCCTTGAAATGCCCCTGCTTTATCGCATCGGCGCTAAAAGTAAGCGACACCCTTCCTCGTTTGGTTCTCGCGTGACAGCTAATGTTCAAGAACGATTGTAAGCGCCGGCGGAGTCGTGTGTCAGGGTCGGCGCCTGCATCCCACGCAGCCTCTGTCCCGGAGAAATCCCCCAATGAGTCCCGAATTCTCGAAAGCTCTGATTCCCGTGGCAGCAGCTGCACCTGCCCAAATTCGCCGATAGCGCCCCAAAACACCACCGTCTCGCCTGCGGGCACGTTCAGGTCGCACTGCTCGAATAATCGCCTGGGCACCGAGAAACGATGCTGATTGTCCAATGTCGCGGTCTCTCGCATTGCTAGTGAATCTTCACTCAGATATTATGACAATCGCGACGCAAAAGACGTTTTTACCTATGAGATTTTATTCTAGACAAGATATTGTAGATTAGTGATAGTTCACACACAAGATGTCGTATTACGCGGACGACGAGCTCAGCTCCAAGCTGCCGACTTTAATTGTGTCCGGGTGCGCCAATAGGAATCAATTGTCACCACGAATATGTGCGGTGCCGCGCAAGAATTGCTATCAAGGAACGGTATTGCCTCGGCTCGAAATGACGGTTACCCTGATGGCCCTTTCGATGTGTCGTGAGTCTAAGCCATGAGAATTTCCTGCAAAAACAGATTAAACAGGACCCGTGTAACGGTTCGCCGTCGCGTGGTCCACTTTAGTTCACGTATGCGCAGAACGGTTCAGCAAACTTGGAAGTCCCCAATGCGAAAAACTGTTCGTCGAAAGAAAAAGACGTTCGCCAAAGCTGCATATGCTGGCTTGGACGGACATGAAGTACACACGAAGCCGCGTTCTTTGGATGATGTCGTTATCTTCGTTCGACAAGTGAACGAAGCGAAGCGACGTGCAAAAAAGAGCGCGCTTGCGTTCGGCTAATTGTCGGCGATGGCTCGGGCGCGCGGACAGGAGATCGCGCGACTCACCCCTCCGACCCAGTCCCCGCGAACTGTAGATTTAAGACGCCACAAAGGTCGGTCCTTCTCAGCTTTTCAATATATTGAAGAGCAGTTTCCCGTAGCAACTGGTAGGGACGGGATTTCGTTGAGGAGGTTATTTTCGCAGGCCAGAAATCGAGATGCGAAGACATTAATCGTCGAACAGATTGAAGCAGTCGGTGCCGTGGCAGATGAAAACGCGGAAATCGCTGCGATGTTTCCAACCCACGAGCCGCGAGATCTTCTTCGCTACACCTTCTGGAACGAAGTGGTCAGAAAACAAGACCTCGACCACCTTAATTCCGAAGGGTTGATCGGCTATGCCATCCTTAAACGCGATTGCGTCAAGGAAACAAGACACGACAAATGGCACGTTTTCGAGTCTGTCTTTCAAAAACCAAGACATACGTTCATTCCTTGTGCGAAGACGTTTAATGTTCGTGCTGCCAACTCTCGCCTCGAAATTCGAGGTATGCTGTATTGCGAGCAAAATGGCCTGAATAAAGCGTGCGCACAGGTTGCGATCCGCACACTCGCAGCCTCGGGCGCTAACGAAGAGCCGTTTTTCTCCGCAATTAATAAGTGCTCGGCTGACTATCACATGAAGCACCCGGATATGTTCGAAGAGAACGAGTTCTCCCCTCGAGCAGGGCTTCACCCGCCGCAGATCGCAGAAGCTTTACGAAAATTTGGATATGCTTGCGACGACATAGACTATGAACAAGAAGACGACGCGGACAAAAAGGCGCTGCCATTTCATAGATATTTATATGCGGGTCTCGAAAGCGGGGCCGGCGCGCTCGTCGGGTTCAAGTACGGCAGGACTCGAAAAGGCGGCCTCAAGCATATTATGCCTGTCTTCGGCCACACGTTTGGACAAGACGCATGGGTGCCGCGATCAGAGGCAGCATACTTTCACGTCGGCGAAGCAAAGTACATACCCAGTGATGCATGGCTGGGCAGCTTTGTATGTCATGACGACAGGTTTGGCTCGAACTATTGTTTTCCGAGATTCTACATTGATAAAAAGACCGTCAGCTATGTTTCGGCTTTGATCCCACCTTCAGCCAAACATAGTAGCTTAATAGCCGAGGCCTACGGTATCCAGTCCCTAAATACGTTAGCAAAGCTGCTGAAGCGGCGCTCTCGCAAGAACACAAATCCATGGACGCGGCGCCTACTCGCGTTTCGCTCCGAAAATCAGGTCGTGCTGCGAGCGCTGCCGATCACACCTGCGGACTACATCGAGCACTTGAAATCCTCCGAGGATTGGGAGTTTAAGCGGGAGAACCCGAACATTTGCGACGGATTGCGATATTTCATCACACAAGCCAGGCGTGCATCCGCGCTGTGGATGGTTGAGGTGTCAGTGCCGGAACTGTTTCCAACCAATCAGCGGAAGCTGGGCGAGATACTGCTCGATGCAGGCGTCACAGTCACAGCCAAAAACGCGAAATCGCCCCCGTTCCTGTTAGCGCGCCTTGTTGGAAACTATTATCTTCCGACAAGTGCTGCCGGCGGATACTTAGAAGTACAGAGCCAACTACGATCGCACACGCCAATTTACAGGACAGACTCCTGACGTGTTACCCCTGCGCCGTGATCACTTTATCGCCGCGAATAATCACAGTCAGTCTGGAGGATCTCCGCGAATGCTGCGACGCTGACTTCGGTTCAACGACGACCATCTCAGAGTCGTCCTTACGACGCCCCTTTTTTGTACGATAGACACGGCCATCGCCAGCATAAGCGCGTCCGCCATATCGTCGTCGCGAGGCCCCAACATTTGCGCTCACGGCATCGGCGCTCGATTTTGATCTTCTCGGGGACCGTATCGTTGCATCTTCAACGACTTTCATGTCGGGCATCTCTCTGGCAATTACTGCCTTGGCGTGCGCGCTTGCCATACCTACCAACCTAATCCCAAGCAAGTAAACTGTCGAAGAGTTTTAAGCTCAATCGCTTGATTTACAGCGGCGGTCATTCCGTGCGGAAATTTCCTTAAGAACTCCGCCTTGGCATCGAACAATGCTTTCGCCGGCGCGCGGTTCGACAACAACCGCTTCCAAAATGCACGGTGTAGTGGCCCACCAGCATGTCCATATGGAGGATGAAGGGGTGAGTAATGAGATCCTGTACATCCGATAAAGGCCAAGCCGCCCGCAGCGAGGAATGAAAGTGCGATCGAATCGCTCACACGAACGGTTCGAGGAGTATTGTGCGAAAAACAGGCTCGACTGTCGACGATGAGAGCGCCCCAGCAGCAACCTGCGAACGCCAGCCCTCGTACCTTGGCGGGAAGATTATCAACTTTGAGAGCCGATAAAAAAAGGCGCCCCGGCGTTTCTCCCCAGAACTCGCGAAGTTCGGAATAGTCGCCATGAAGCATGAAATAGAACAATGCCGCAGATGGCAGTCCTCCAATATTACTGCTGTCGGTTGGACCGGAGATGAGCAACGCGCGTTTGCCCGGCATCAGGTCGTAAATGTTCGCTGCAAATGGGCGAGCAAAATTCCTTATGCCGTAGCGTGAAATCCGTTCGGGAAGATGAGCGCAAAGCGTTGTTTTTAAAAAATCGAATGATCCACAATCCGGCGTTCTGGAAACCGGCAAAGACTTTCCGATCGATGGCCGCCCGTACGGGTCATCGCTCCAGACGACGAAACGATCTGGATCTCGATCTACTTCTTCTTTTGTTAGCTGTGCTCGATGTGCGGGATCCAACACGTCCAACTTGAATGAAGGAACGACGTCGTAATCTCCAATGATGACAACGCCCTTGTGATCCGACCTGAGTTGCTTGCACGCAACTGTCACTGCGTCCTTTGCCGAACAACCATCGGTAATTCCTTCGACTACGTCCGGGGACGCACTCCTCAAGCTCTTGATAACTGATTCAGCTTTAGCAACGCCGATCTTTCGACATAAGGCATCCCGTGAAGTCACAAACAAAAGCCGAGGGAGTTTGCGATGAGTGGCGATGGCAAATGTCTTCACGAGCGAAAATAGTCCAGGCGACACGAAGGCTACTTTTGGTGCTGGCGCAGATTTAGCGAATGCCGAAACAACTACAAAGTCAAAACGAGGACGAACAAGGCACGCTGCACGAGGCATGTCCTTACCACCTTTTTGGCTCGCGAAGAAGAATTTTTCGACTGGCGGTTATCGACGGTCTTTGACAATCTCATTCGTACGTCAGTCTGCCGCTCACAGCACATTTACGAAGTCCGGCCCCGAGCCGACAAGCGGGGTGTCGATCTAACCAGCGATGCGTTGCCATTCGGTCGGCTGTGGTACGGCGAGCCGGATGCAATCACGAGCGCAATTAGCTACGCAAAGTTTTTCAGCCGCTCACAGGATGCAGTGATTCGCGTTTACGATGACGCTGGCAACGTGATCCAGGCGCACGAACACAAGGGTGATTTCAGCAAGTGGTGAGTCTAGAACCCTGGTCGCCATAAACACATGTCACTGAACGAAGACTTCGAGGCGCTCATCGGAATGGTCAGCACGCTGAATAACGACGTGCTTCGATGTTTGAAAGAATTACAAGCCGCAGAAAAGTCTGGAACGCCTGAAGATCAGTATTTCTGGAGAAGAGTAGTTACGCGGGCGGTGTTTTCTGCCATAGAAGGCTCCTGTGAATTGATGCGCCGACAAGCGTTTGTCGCGGAACTCAACAAGCTGAAGCAGAATTTTGTGCATCCGTTGAAACTCACTGCCCTATCAGGCAAAACATGTTACGTCACAGATGAAGGAGAGATTCGCATTCAAGACTCACGAATTCCTTTTCTGGGTAACGTTTTGTTGTCGTTGAAAAGCTACGAGGAGGCTCAAGGCGTCAGCTATCGAACCAAGAAGGGCGATCAGTGGTCTAGAATCCAAAACGGTGTTCAAGTAAGACATCGCATCACACATCCGAAAAACCTTGCAGGGCTTGCCATCAGTAACGAGGAAATGGTCGATATTGAATTCGCCATCAAGTGGTTCTTGGACGAAGTCGAAAATATCTTCCGGGAGAAGGGCGTCGAGATTCCACCGCGGGTTTTTTAACAGTTGGAGATCGCCCGAAAATCGCCGATTCCAATTCCAAAAACGTGGTGAGCTTTTCGTCAGCGCGCACAACGAAACGCTTTCCGTCGCCGCGATGTGCGTCAGCAACGAAGATCGTTCGCCCGCCAGAATCCACGCCTGAGACGCAGCCCCAACTCCAACCGGCTTTGCTGAGGTTGCCAGCGATAATTTCCCAGTACTTCACCACGTAATTGTCATGACCGGGTGAATCTCCCAAACTGCATAGCCAACGGCGAACGGCGGATGCGGGCGCTGATTGGAGCGATCTTTGGGCGCGTGGTCAATGTCGTAAAATGCCTTGCCGGTGACGGTCGTCACATGGCGACCGACGAGTGTCAGCACCTTTGATGATTTGAATCGGAAAGGAAACTTCGTCGTGGTCCAACTGAAAATGAGCTTGCGAAACTCGCACCACATCGGGCCAGGGGGGATTTCGACTCCAACGATGCCCGGTTTGTGCCCGCGTGCATCAATAAGCGCTAAGTGAATGTCCCCATCAGCCTCAACGCGAATGTCCTCGACCAATCCGGTCAGAGCGAACCAACGTTGCTCGGAGGGAATGCGCTTGGATTTGCGCGTCAATCCAGCCTCGCGGCCAACACCGGGCCAGCGCGCCATCTGTGAGGGCGTAACTTCGGCAATCTGCGATCTGTCGGCGGGCATACGCTGCGGGTCGGTTTTCGCCGTCCAACGGTCAACTCCGTGGTTGCCGCTAATCTTACACTCGGAAAGAAATGTAACGGCACCGCTCGCACCTAAGATCGACAAATACGGCAACCCGCTGAGCAGAGCGACTGCAACCGCAATCTTGCGACCCACGCTGGCCATGATACGGGTCCGCCAGGTCGCGGGGAAGTTGTAATTTCCGTACGCACACGGCGGACCGACGCGCGTGTTGGAAAGACCAAGGGCAAGAGCGGCCTAACCCAAAAGTCGAATGTCCGACCGCCGCCGGCACCCCAACCCACTAACGCCCTTCCCCTAGAGCACCCAAAGAAACGCGCGTTGCCGCAAGCAGCGCGCGTTTTGTTTGTTAGGAGCCGCAGTTCCGGTCCTTGGCCGCTGCGTGCAGTCCTTTTCAATTGGAGTTTTCCGGCTTGCGGAGTAAAACAACGCCCTGGGTGTTTAGTTGGTGCTCTGATGAAGCTGGAAGAGATTGCTATCGGTAATAATTTGACGGGCGTCGAGCCGACGCTTGTCGTCAACGTCATTTCGGTCAGGGCAATTGCCGAGGGTGCTGTCGAAGTCATCTACAAGACTCCTGATGGAACGATTCGCGACCGACTCCTGGGACGCGCGGACGAAGAATCGATCAATATCGCCACCGTCGAACGACCGTGGTCATTCGACGGCGATGGCGACGCGTTCAAGCTGGCGATCGAAGCGAAACGAATCGATCTCGCGTTCCTCTTCGATCCGATGATGGCCGTTCACACGTCGAACGTCGAACCGCTGCCGCATCAGATAACCGCGGTTTACGAGTCGCTCCTGCCGCGGCAGCCTCTTCGTTTCGTTTTAGCGGACGATCCCGGCGCGGGAAAGACGATTATGGCTGGTCTTTATATGCGCGAACTCATCATGCGTGCGGATTCCCGCCGAATTCTCGTGGTCGCGCCCGGCAGTTTAGTCGATCAGTGGCGTGAAGAACTCTTCGAAAAATTCGGTCTGCAATTCACCGTTTTCTCCTCCGCGCTGCAGGCTGCGACTCCCACCGGCAATCCGTTCGAGGACTTAGACCATTTGATTGTTCGATTGGATCAGATGACGCGAAACGAGGAGTTACAGGAGAAACTTCTCGCCACTTCCTGGGACCTCGTAATATTCGATGAGGCGCACAAACTCTCGGCCCACTATTACGGCAGCAAAGTCGAGAAGACCGGCCGGTTTCAATTGGCTGAGAAACTAGGCGCGCGGACGCGCCACCTGCTGCTGATGACGGCCACACCGCATAACGGCAAAGACGAAGACTTTCAGCTGTTTCTTTCGCTTCTCGATTCCGATCGGTTTTACGGAAAGTTCCGCGAGAAAGACGCGTCTCATAAAGTCGATTCATCGGATCTGATCCGCCGGATGATTAAAGAAGAGCTGCTCAAATTCGACGGCACGCCGCTCTTTCCCGAACGACGCGCGTACACGGTCAACTACAAGCTTTCAGACCTTGAGGCTGCGCTCTACGAGGCAGTGACAGAATATGTGCGCGATGAGATGGGCAAAGCAGATCAACTTACCGGCGCACGCAAAGGTCGTGTCGGCTTTGCGCTTACCGCACTGCAGCGCCGTCTCGCCTCTAGCCCAGAGGCGATCTTTCAGTCGTTAAGGCGACGGCGTGAGCGCTTGGAGCGCAGGTTGCGTGAAGAGCGGACAATGGAACGCGGCCGACAGTTCCTGAGTCAATCGCTAGAGGCACCACCTGAGGATGACGACGACCTTAACGCCGAAGAGCAAGAGAACCTCGAAGAGGAACTCGTTGACCAGGCCACTGCGGCTCAAACAATCGCAGAGCTGGAAAGCGAAATTGAGAGTCTCAAGAAGTTGGAGGAACAGGCGAGCGAGCTTGTTGCGTCGGGAGTCGACCGCAAATGGGAGGAGCTGTCGAAAATTCTGCAGAACGACCCACACATGCGCGATTCAGGTGGGCGCCTACGCAAGCTCATCATTTTTACTGAGCATCGCGACACACTGAATTATCTAAACCAGAAAATCGCCGGCGTTCTCGGCAACGCGGAGAGCATCGCCGTCATTCATGGCGGGACACATCGCGACGAGCGCCGCCGATTACAAGCTCTCTTCCGATCAGATCCAGACGTGAGGGTCCTTCTTGCGACCGACGCAGCCGGCGAAGGCGTCAATCTTCAAAACGCGAACTTAATGGTGAACTACGATCTGCCATGGAATCCAAATCGCCTTGAGCAAAGATTCGGCCGCATCCACCGCATCGGTCAGCAGGAAGTCTGTCATCTATGGAACCTCGTCGCGAAGGAGACACGAGAGGGTGAAGTCTATCACCGCCTTTTGAAGAAACTCGAAGTCGAAGGTCAGGCCCTGAAAGGCCGGGTGTTCGACATCCTCGGCGAAGTTTTTGAAGAGCGCAGTCTCAAAGATCTCCTCCTTGAAGCGATCCGTTACGGAGATTCACCAGAGATTCGAGCCAGGCTTACTCAGCGCATCGACAATGCGCTGGACCAAGCGCACCTGAAACAAATTCTCGAACGAAATGCGCTCGCGGAAGAGACGATGAGTCCGGAGCGTCTGTTCGCCGTGAAAGAACAGATGGAGATGGCCGAAGCGCGGCGACTACAGCCGTACTTTGTCCGCTCGTTTTTCATGAAGGCATTCCAAAGTCTGGGCGGGGCGATTCATCCACGAGAAAGTGGACGCTGGGAAATTACACACGTTCCCGCGGTCATCCGCGAACGCGACCGGCAAATTACCGGCCGCAATCGCCGTGAGCTCGCGCCCGTTCTAAAGCGGTACGAGCGAATCTGCTTCACTAAAGATGCAGTCCGCCCTCTCGACAAACCGGGCGTGCCGTTTGCGCAGATGATTCATCCAGGGCATCCGCTCATGCTCGCGGTGAGCGACATCATTCTCGAACAGCACAGCAACTTAATGCGTCAAGGCGCAGTTCTTGTTGATCCAGTCGATGACGGCATCGAACCGTCGCTTCTTTTTCTCATTACACACGAGATCAAATCCGGCGACGGAATTGTCCTGTCGAAACGGCTTCAGTTCGTCCGCGTCGCTCCGGATGGAAAGGCATCGTTTGCCGGTTGGGCGCCTCATCTTGATTACGAAGCTTTTCCGTCGGCTGATCTTCCCATCTTAGAACCAATGTTCGCCGAGGCTTGGATTCGCGGAGATCAGGAGCAGAAGGCGCTCTCACTCGCGGCGAGAACGCTCGTTCCTGATCATTACAACGAAGTCGCTGAACGGCGAATCGCGCACGTCAACAAAACGCTCGCGGCCGTAAACGAGAGGCTCAGTAAAGAGATCAGTTATTGGTCCGATCGCTGGATCAAACTCAAAGAAGATAAAGACGCCGGCAAAGACGTAGGACCAAATCTCGACAACATCCGGCGCAACATCACTGACCTCGAAGGACGGCTGGAGAATCGAAAGAAGGAGCTGCAATCGATGCGCCACGTCGTGAACAGCACGCCCGTCGCGCTTGGTGGCGCGTTGGTTATCCCGGCCGGCCTCTTGCGCAAACTCAAAGGCGAGCCACCACCCGATGAAACTGCGGCGTTATTTTCAGTTGATCCGGCAGCGCGCGCGCGTGTCGAGCGCATTGCAATGGAAGCCGTGCGTCGCGCCGAGGAAGCGAAAGGCTGTCGAGTTGTCGATGTATCTGCCGCGAAATGCGGATGGGATCTAACGTCCTATCCTCCGGAAGTTGATGGCAAACAACCGGAACCGCGACACATCGAAGTAAAAGGCAGAGTCAAGGGCGCAACCACTGTCACCGTTTCACGGAACGAGATTCTCTATGCGTTGAACCAGGCTGAGAAATTCATCCTCGCGGTTGTTTTCGCCGAGGAAGACGGGGTCGCTGAAGGGCCACATTACATACGCCGACCTTTCAAGTCAGAGCCGGATTGGGGCGTAGCAAGCATCAACTTTGATCTAAACGCATTACTTCAGCACAAGGAGCTAGCGGCTTGATGGAATCTTCTCCTATGTGCTTGCCGACTTACATCTCACCGTGAACACGACTGAGAGAATCCCCGCTAAAGCCATGACACGCGAGGAGCAGTCCGACGCCATCGTCGTATCGTTCGCTGCGCAATGGCACCGCCCCCTAACGAAAAAAACTTTCACCGTCGTTCTGAGAAAGCGCATCCCACAAGTATCCCAGTTTAGGTGGCTCTATTTTCATCTGAACAGTCCCCTTAGCGCAATCTGCGGACGCGCCCTGATCAAAAAAACATCTGCCATTACGAAAACGGAAGCAGTTGCGTTGAGGAAGGCCATCAACCTTTCCGCTTTGGAAATTGAATCATACGTGGGAAAAGATGCCACTATCGGTTGCTACGAGCTCGGTCGCGTGGAGGTTCTGTCGCAGCCGGTCCCCGCAAGCGAACTGTCTAGTCGGCTTGTCTATCATCCGCCGCAGAGCTTTTTCATTCTTTCTAAAAACGCCAAACACGTGATCAATGAGATGGCCGGGTTTAACCGGACAGAGCGCGAGCGCCCATCGACATCAACTAAATGACCACCGCGACAAAGTCGCCGCGCAAGTTAATTGAAGTTGCACTTCCTCTTGACGCGATCAATAAGGCCGCCTCCAAAGAGAAGTCGATTCGGCACGGCCATCCCTCCACTTTGCACCTGTGGTGGGCGCGGCGCCCTCTTGCGGCCGCGCGAGCCGTAATTTTTGGACAGCTCGTTAACGATCCCGGTTATCAGCAAGGATCTGGTTTCAGGTACGGGAAAAACAAAAAAGAGGCCGCGGTCGAAAGGAAACGCTTATTCAAGATTATCGAAGATCTAGTGCAATGGAAAAGCACCACTGATGAAATAATACTTGAGCGCGCGCGGCAGGAAATTCGTCGTTCGTGGCGAGAAGTGTGTGAACTAAACAAAGACCATCCTAATGCTGCCGAACTGTTCAATTCCCAGCACATACCCGCTTTTCACGATCCTTTTGCCGGCGGTGGAGCAATTCCGCTGGAAGCACAACGGCTTGGCCTCGAATCGTACGCATCGGACCTGAATCCGGTCGCAGTACTGATTAACAAGGCAATGATTGAAATTCCCCCAAGATTTAAAAACAGCCGGCCGGTGAGTCATTCAACAAATGCCGGCATTAAGAAGGAGCTTGAACTGGACCGCGATTGGTCGAGCGCCGCTGGGCTTGCCCACGATGTCTTTTATTATGGCGATTGGATGCGCCAGGAAGCGGCTAAGAGAATAGGTCATCTTTTTCCGGATATAGAAGTAACTGCGGCAATGATCGCGGAACGCAAAGACCTCAAGCCCCTCCTAGGTCAGAAACTAACGGTGCTTGCATGGCTGTGGGCGCGGACAGTTAAGAGCCCGAATCCGGCATTTTCGGATGTTGATGTTCCTCTAGCAACGACATTTGTTCTATCGAGCCAAGTCGGTAACGAAGCCTACGCCGAGCCTGTGATCGATGGAGCGCACTACGATTTTCGAGTGAGGTTCGGGAAACCAACGGCCCAAGCACAGGCTGGCACGAAAGCTCTGGGACGCGGTGCAAACTTCCGCTGCCTGATTTCAAACGCAGCGATAAGTCCAGAATATATTCGCTCCGAAGCGATGGCAGGACGTTTGAGCGAAAAATTGATGGGTGTCGTTGTAGAAGGGCCGATTTGTCGCGTGTTCTTATCCCCCCCTTCTGACCATGAGAAGATCGCGCGTAGCGCGCGACCGAAATGGAAACCCGACGTTGAGTTGTTTCAGCAGGCTCTCGGCTTTCGCATTGGGAACTACGGGATGAGCAAGTGGAGTGACCTCTATAGCAACCGACAGTTAGTCGCTATGTCGACCTTCAGCGATCTCGTCTCAGAGGTGAGGAATGAGATTCGGAAGGATGCACTGGCTGCGGGCTTTTCGGATGACGAGACAGCCCTCGATAATGGAGGTACAGGAGCAAAGGCCTACGCTGAGGCTGTTTCTGTGTATCTAAGTTTTGCGGTCAGCCGAGCCGCTGACTACTGGGGACGTGGAGCAATTTGGGAGTCTGCGGGGCTTTTTATTGCCCACGTCTTCACTCGTAATGCACTTCCAATGACTTGGGACTATCCCGAAGCAAATCCTTTTTCCAGCGGCAGCGGCGGCTGGTCGCAAACATGTATCGATTGGATTTACAAATATCTTAATAACGTCGCGGCATCAGCACCGGGATACGCGCAGCAAGCGGACGCGCAGACCCAAACAATATCTGCGGGAAAGATCGTATCGACCGATCCACCGTATTTTGACAACATTGGATACGCTGACTTGTCGGACTATTTTTATGTTTGGCTGAGACCAGCACTGCGCGAATGCTATCCGTCGCTTCTTTCGACGATTGCTGTGCCCAAAGAGGAGGAACTTGTCGCAACTCCAGAACGGCACGGCGGAAAACGCAAGGCAGAGCAATTTTTTCTGTCTGGCATGACACAGGCGATGCACAGGATTGCCGAGCAAGCACACCCAGGCTACCCGGTCACCATTTACTACGCATTTAAGCAATCGGAAACCGATTCCGGCGCCGGTACCTACTCAAGCGGCTGGGAAACTTTTTTAGAGGCGGTTCTGAGGGCGGGGTTTTCGGTCATTGGAACCTGGCCGATGCGAACTGAACGTCCCGGCCGCATGAGGGACAATGCTTCGAACGCCCTCGCATCAAGCATTATCCTAGTCTGCAGCAGACGTAACGCTAACGCTCCAACTATTTCCCGACGCGAGTTCTTGCGGGAGTTGAACACGGCGCTGCCTGAAGCTCTCGACGAAATGACGAAGGGCGCAGGCGATGACCGCTCCCCAGTCGTGCCAGTTGATTTGTCACAGGCGATCATCGGTCCCGGCATGGCCGTTTTTTCACGCTACTCCGGCGTTCTCGAAGCTGATGGCTCACCAATGACCGTTCGAACCGCCCTTCAACTCATCAATCGGTTCCTCGCCGAGGATGACTTCGACCATGACACTCAGTTCTGCCTGCACTGGTTCGAGCAAAACGGCTGGAAAGAGGGTCGTTTTGGTGATGCCGATACTCTGTCGCGCGCAAAGGGAACTAGCGTCGACGGGGTACGAGACGCGGGCGTGATAGAATCCGGCGGCGGTAACGTCCGCCTTCTCAAGTTTTCGGAATACCCGGAGGATTGGGATCCGCGATCGGACAAACGTTTACCTGTTTGGGAGGCCTTGCATCAGCTTGTCCGTGCCCTTCGGAAAGGCGGCGATTCCGCAGCGGGCGCATTACTCGCTGGGCTCGCCGGCAAAGCAGAAGCGGTGCGGCAGCTTGCCTATCGGCTTTACACGATCTGCGAGCGCACGGGACAAGCCGAAGATGCGCGCGCCTACAATGAACTGATTACTAGTTGGCCCGCGATTGAATCCGCCGCGGGCGAGGTGACCGGTGACCGCGACCTATTTGGAGATTCAGTATGAAACCATGGAGAGAAATCGCTGTCCCACACCCGGACGTTCTTGAAGGAACATTCCAGCAATCGGAATTCGCGGCGGACATTACCGCGGTTCGCACGGGCAAAGCGGGACCAGAATACGGAGATGCTACAGCTTTCTTCCAACGAACCTTCATCACCGAAGGAATGCGACTTCTTCTTACTCAGGTGGCACAGCGATTAACCGGAAAAGGAGGAGAGCCGGTCATTCAGTTACAAACCGCTTTTGGCGGCGGCAAAACGCACACGCTCTTAGCTGTATACCATCTGGCGACGCGGAAATGCTCGATTCAGGATCTGCTCGGCATTCCTGATCTACTCGATAAGGCCGGTTTGATGGACGTGCCTCACGCGCGTGTAGTCGTCCTAGATGGAACCGATCTTGCGCCAGGCCAAGCCCGAAAATACGGCAAGCAAACAGTAAACACTTTATGGGGAGAACTTGCGTGGCAACTCGGCGGCGAAGAAGCGTTCGTCCTAGTCAAGGATGCCGATGCGAATGGAACGTCGCCCGGAAAAGCCACACTTAAAAAGCTATTGGAGCAGCACGCTCCTTGCGTGGTGTTAATCGACGAACTTGTGGCGTATATCCGACAGTTTCCGAACGGCAAACAAATTAGCGGCGGCACCTACGACACGAATCTCTCATTTATTCAATCGCTCACCGAAGCGATGAAGCTAGTGCCTAACGCAGTTATGCTCGCTTCGCTTCCGGAATCGGACGTTGAAGCTGGCAGCCAGCGGGGCATCGCCGCGCTCCGCGCTCTCGAAAAAACTTTTGGACGTGTGCAGGCGTTATGGAAACCGGTCGCCACTGAGGAGGCCTTTGAGATTGTCCGACGAAGGCTGTTCGAGCCGGAGATGCGAGATGCGAAAACTCGAGAGTCGATCTGTCGATCATTCGCCGATGCTTATGTCGCAGAGGGATCGCGTCTGCCCTCGGAAACGCAGGAGGCACGCTATTTCGAGCGCATGTTGAAAGCCTACCCAATTCATCCGGAAGTTTTCGATCGGCTTTATGAAGACTGGACTACCATCGACGGATTTCAGCGAACACGCGGCGTGTTGAAACTGATGGCGAAGGTCATCTATCGGCTTTGGAAAGATGACAACAAAGATCTGCTCATCATGCCGGGCAGTCTCCCGCTCTATGACGGAAACACTCGCAACGAACTGACATATTATCTTCCCGCCGGGTGGGACGCGGTGCTCGACAAAGATATCGACGGCGAAAGTTCTGAGACGGCTGACCTCGAATCTAAAGAACCCCGCTTCGGAGCGATCCAAGCGGCGCGTCGCGTAGCACGGACTTTGTTTCTTGGCACTGCACCATCGTCCGTGACAATGAAATCTGGAATTCGCGGCCTGGATCGCGCGCGTGTGCTTCTCGGTTGTTTTCAACCCGGACAGACCTCTTCGGTTTATGGGGATGCTCTGAATCGTCTAGCGGATCGCCTGCATTACCTCAACAGCTCAGGCGACAAGGCCCAGGACAATACGCGCTTCTGGTTCGATACTCGCGCCAATCTCCGCCGTGAGATGGAAGATCGAAAGCGCCGCTTCGACGATAAAAACGAAGTAAGAGGCAGAATCGCCGAAGTGCTGAAGAAGCTCGCTGGCAATATTCCATTGTGCGACGGGACGCACATTTTCACACCACACGGCGACGTGTCTGATGATGGGAGCCTCCGACTCGTGGTTCTGCCGCCAGAGAACAGCTACGCCAAGGAAGAAACCCGAATGGCGTTCGACACGGTTCTTGAATTCTTGCGCAACAACGGGCCGAAACCGCGCTATCGCGGGAACCGTCTCTTATTTCTTGCGGCGGATCACGGCGGGCTCGCACGGCTCCGCGATGCCGCGCGCACTGTGCTCGCTTGGGAATCCATTGTCGAAGATATTAAGGGCGGCCGACTAAACATCGATCTCTTGCAGAAAAAACAGGCGGAAAAAGAACTCGATACCGCGTCCGACGTTCTGCCGCGCGTTGCGCGCGATTCCTACAAGTGGTTGCTCGCTCCGCTCCAACAATCGGCAACCGATTCAAAAATAACGGTCGAGACATTTCCGTTAAATACTAGCGGGTCGACTCTCGGTAAAGAAGTGGAGCGTGTCGCATTGGATAACGAATTAGTCATTACCGCCTGGTCGCCAATTCATCTCCGAAGCAAGCTGAAAGAGCTGTACTGGAAACCTGATAAGGCATCGATCAAGGCCACCGACTTCTGGGAAGACACACTGCGCTACTTATATTTGCCGCGATTGAGAGACCGAGGCGTTCTCCAACAAGCGATCGTAAAAGGCGCCGCGACGCCCGATTTTTTCGGAACAGCCTACGGCCAGTCCGCCGATACCTTCGAAGGCTTCAAGTTAGGCGACGCAAACGTGCAACTTGACGACACGCTTTTGCTCATCGAGCCCGAAGCTGCCAAAGCGTACGACGTTGCACATCCATCGACCTCAGTTACTGGCGATCGTCCCATGCCTTCTTTGGTGCCCGAAGGCCAGGCAACCGCTCAGGGTCCGAAACCGTCCGGCACTGACAAACCGGACACCACAGCAAAACGTGCGAAATTCTTTCACGGCGCCGCGGAAGTATCGCCGTCAGCCGCAAAATTCCGTCTCGTGCAAATTGCCGAAGAAATCATCGCTATTCTTAACAGCGATCCAAACGCTTCAGTCAAAATCAGTGTTGAAATCTCCGCAGACTTTCCAGACGGTGCGACAGATCAAGTGAAGCGCGCCGTCTCTGAGAATGCCAAGAGCTTGAACTTCGGCAGCGCCGAGTGGGAATAGCAAATCCTTCAGGCGCTCAGAATCACGCCGAAGATTCTTTTTTCTGTGGCGTCGCAGCTCGTCACCTGCTGCCAGGCGCGCCAAAGCCTAGCAACAGCTTGGCCCAACATCTCTTCACGCTTTTCACGCAGCATGTCACGGAAGCTTGCTCTCGTCTCCTCATCAACATTAGGATCGGTTTGCAAGCTCCGCATTGCTTTTCGAACCACTGGAAGTCGTGGCGCTCACAGACATCGAGCGAGCGCCACCCTAGCTGGGCGTCCTGCAATCTCTAAGTTTGTGTAAGCCTCCGCGCGGCACGCCGCCGGAGGCTTTTGCCATTTACGGGTCGTGGAGAGCGACTCGTTACGCCCTCGTGAAACGCGAATGCGCGGGCGTGATTCACTCAACGACATCGCGTGAAGCAGAACAGAGGGGCAAAATGCCAAGATTCAGACACTACAGCCCGCAGCTCTCAAGGGACCTCGTGTCCAGGTTGTATCATGAAGCGAAAGCTCAGCGAATTCCGATGACGACTCTGGTTAATCGAATCGTCGAGCAGGCGCTCGGAAACAAAATGCGGATCAACACGCAAAGAGTAGCGGAGAATCAGCACATCATCGAGCCGGATTAGCAATACTTCGGTTCGATAACTTCAACTTCTGAGGCCCCGGTCCCGTTCGGATCGGGGCCTTTCTTTTTGAAACCCTCAACTAACAAACAGAAAGGAAACAACAAAATGATAAAACTAAGTGCGGCTTACAGTAAGAAAGTAGGCCTACCTGGATACTCATCCCATTCATTCAGCGTCTCGATTGAGACCGAGTTGCAGAGTTTGGAAAACGTGCGCGCAGAAAGCGCACGTCTGTACGATTCTTTGCAGGAAGCAGTCGATCAACAGATCCAAAAAACCGGATTTGTTCCGCCGGACGGCTACGGCATGGAAGTGGACAAGAACGGTGCTTGGAACTGCTCGCAAAAACAGCGGGAACTGATCGAAAAGATCGGTAAAGAAAACAACCTCGACCAAAACACCCTCGACCGCCTCGCTGGCGAAATGTTCGGCGCCACAGTTCCGGCGCTCAACAAGCTCCAGGCGAGCGGGCTTATCGACGAGCTTTTGGATAGATACGCGAAAAGAAATCAGCGTGGTCAGTATGGCCGCCGCTATGTTAGTCGCGGCCATGCAGCGGGGAAAGGAGCGACGCAATGATTGCGCTTGCCCATTCTCGTGTCGAAACAACCGCAGCCGGTCAACCAGACGGACGGCGAACGATTGCTGAACTTACAAAAACCATTTCAGCGTCTCGATTGTCCACCTGGCAGCGTTGCCGGCTACAGTTCTATTTCCGTTATGTCGCCGGAATCCAGAAGTCGCCAACTCCGGCGCTCCATATCGGCACCACGGTTCACACTGTTTTACAGCAGTGGAACCTTGCCCGATGGCATGGGCGTAAACTGGAGGTTCAGGAATTAAAGGAAATCTTTTCCCGAGCCTGGATCATCTGGCAGGAAGGCGAACAAATCGATTGGGCTGGAAACGAGGAAACGGTGAAAGCTGCGACCTGGGATCTCATCCAATTATATTTGTGCGAAACTCCTATTGCTCCCGACGAAAAACCGGAGGGTGTTGAGGTCGGAGTGGAAGCCGATCTGTCTGGTCATGGATTACCGCTCCTTGTGGGCGTGATCGATCTTGTCCGCACTGGCGGGCGGATTGTCGATTTCAAGACTTCAGCCCGAAAGCCGGACACGGAGTTGCTTGCGCACACGGCCGAAACCCAAACCACCAGCTACGGCCTTCTCTACCGGGAAGCTACTGGTGGCAAGGAAAACGGGATTGAGATTCATCACCTGATAAAGACCAAGCAGCCAAAAATCATGGTGAGCGATCTTGGTCCCGTCACTGACACGCAAGTAACAAGATTATTCCGCGTGGTTGAGGCTTACCTAAAAGGAGTGGCGCGAGAAGACTTCGTGCCTTCTCCAGGGGTTCAATGCGCCGCGTGCGAGTTCTTCAATGAATGTCGCGCTTGGCGATAAGGCTTCACCAAACAACTCACATCAGTCAGGGGCTCTTCCCAAGGTCTCACCTGGAGAGCCGTTTCCATCTTAGACAAGAAAGGAGGTTACAGTGAATCTACGGACCATTCTGTACGCTTTCAGAATCATTGTCCGCTGCATGGCCCTATTAGCAACGATCTGCGAATGGGCGGCGGCTTTCTAATCGCGGAGCAGGGAAGGCATTCCGCCTTCGAGGAACAAACTATTAGCTAAAACATTGGTCCACAAAGGGCCAAACCTAACGAACGGCTCGCATGGCGGGAGCAAAAAACGCCGTGCGGGCCGGTTCACTTTTCACAAAGAAAGGAAAACACAAAATGAACCAAATCACTTTGCCCGTGAGTGAGCTAAAAACAGCGCTCTCAGGCTTAAGCAAAATCATCAGTAAACGTGCAGTATTACCCGTTCTCCAGCATGTTCGAGTCGAACGACTGGCCGACGGCGCTCTGGCTATCTCAGCAACCGATCTCGAAGCTTTTACCTCGTACCGATTCGAACAAGGCGGAGAAGAAAGTGCCGAGTCGCTGCTTGTGCCATTTACTTCTCTGCATTCGATCGTGAAAGGGTGTGCAGGGAAAGAGAACATCGGCATGGCAAAATCAACCGGCGATCAGATCGTTATTCGCTATCAAATCGGCGGATATGAGGCGGAACAGCAAGTTCCGTCTCTTCCCGCAGAAGAATGGCCTCCGGTCCCAAAGATCAGCGCTGAGCGCGTGCTTCTAAATGGCGCACTGCGTTCAGCGCTCCTCGAAGCGCTCAAATGCGCGAGTACGGATGAAACACGGTATATTCTGCGCGGTGCATACATCGACGTTTCAGACAAAAATTCTCATTACGTTGTCGGAACGGATGGCAGGCATCTCTATTCTTCCAATTCATTCCATGTTCCCGTCGCGACATCGGTAATCATTCCAGATCACCGGTTTCTCGCCTGGAAAGAATTGGCCCAGGACGGAGATTGGGCGCTCCGAATTGAGTTGGACAAGGGCCAGCCGGCCTTTGTCGAGATTAGCAGCTACCGCTGGACGTTTGCTTGCAAGGCAATCGAGGGAACTTTCCCGAACTGGCGGCAGGTTTTGCCCGATCCTTCGGGGTTCAAAACCAGGATCAAGATTCCAGCAAATGTGCTGGACGAACTGGTTGAAGTCGCTGCGAAATTGCCGAGCGACGGAATCAATCATCCTATTGGTCTCAAGCTCGTTCCAGAGAGTAAACTTATCCTCTTTGGCCGTGCACCCGGGACAGACAAATTCACGGAAGCGGCCTTTGGTGCTGCGGAAGCTCAGGGCGGTCCAGTCACAGTTTGCCTGAATCGCAATTATCTCATTAAAGCCCTGCGATTCGGTCTCACTGAAATCCAGATTGCTGATTCGTTGTCGCCAATCCGCTGTAGTGACGAAAGCGGCCGGCAAATGATCATCATGCCAATTCGCTTGGATGGCGTGACGCCGAATCATTCAACCCAACAACAACCTAGCTCGCGTGTGCGAACAGATGCGCAGTCGAGCGCAACCAAGAAAGACGAAATGCAAAACACAAATAGAAGCGACGGTCAAGCTGCTACGGTCAGCCAGGAAAATAAAAAAAGCTCACTCGAAACAGCCGTCGAACAGATCGATGCCGTGAGAAGCTCGATCAAAGCGAGCGCAGCAGCGCTGCATGACGTGACCAATTCACTCAAACAGGCCCAGCGGGAACAGCGAGGCACCGAAAAAGAAATCCAATCGGTTCGCTCAACCCTGCAAAACTTGCAGCGAGTTAAGATCTAACCATCCGACAACATAACTGTGGCCGGATGCTGCGCAGCTTATGTGCAGTGTCCGGCCCTGTTTTCAAAGTCCAGGAACGGCCATCCGCACAGCACAACTTATTCATAAGTAAGGTTATGCGGGTAGTTTCACCAATTTAACACTTATTGATTTGCTTCGCTCCGCGGCGAAAAAGGCAAAAAAATGGGGAGAAAATGCGAGGAAAATGTGCGGCGTGCGGAGCGCTGGCAAAATGGAGGAAGAATGAGACGCGAAAAGACGAAACGAAAACCGCAGCAAGGCTGCGATGTCGAAAAGATAATCGATACTTTCAAAAAAGTCGCTGATACGGCAGTGAAGGTCTATAAGACTTTCGAGCCAGTAATTAAGACCATCCTTGAAAATCGGAGAAGAACCAAATGACAGATCCACTGACATTCTCCACAAAACGGCAAGCTGTGCATGATTAACGTAACTGCCGCTTTGGCAGAACTAATTGGTTGCGGCTTCGGCCCGCAAAGGGGGGCTAGACTCGTGGCGAATCGGCGTCTTTTGGCCGGCTTGCTGGTGTAATGATGGCTGACGGCCATGCGCGGGCTAATTCCGATCGGGTGACCATCGGCCTATGCTGCTCCGGGACTTTTTCACGACAGCCAATTGGCAACGCTGGTTGCGCAACCGAAAGCTGGTTGCGCAACCGAAAACTTTGGACGCCACGAACAATTTGTTTCAGACAGGACTCCGTCCAGCACCTAAGAGCCGAACGAAATGATAGCTTTCGTATCGACAACAAGGAAAAAAGCATGCTTTCTCCCACGGGCGGCCGCGGCGGTGTTCGAGAGGCTTCAGAGCGCGGCTTACTCACGTTCGGCACATAAGCTTGTCCCACGGACAGCCGAGCGCCCGCTGAATCCGAATGGCTGTTGTGATAAGAATGTTCAATTCACCCGCCTCGATCTTCTGCAAGGTGCGAGTGTTTAGATCGGCGGTCTCGGCAAGCTTTTCTTGAGTGATATTTCGCGCCATCCGCTCGCGACGAATATTCGCACCGAAGCGCGACAGCTCTGCGGCGATGTCCTTCGGTAAAGGCACGCCGTATTAGGGCGTAAAAAGGAATTGACGAACACGGCGTAACAGGGCGTAGAATACACATCCTTTTCTGGGATGAATCGGCAAAACCAAAGCGGTTATGGGTCGCGGGATTGCAGATCATACCGAGCAGCCCGACTAACGCGCCGTGGCTGCTTGACCGCGGGAATCCAATTTTATACGAGAACGCGGCCTGCAATCGAACAAGCAGATGGACGATTACTACTTTTGTCGCGACGGCGCTGAGGTTGAGGGTCCCGTTACTTCCGCCGAGATTCGCCAGATGCTCGACGCGGGCAGCTTGCCGTCTTCGGCACAAATCTGCGCGGCTGGATCGAAACAGTGGAAACCCGCAACATACCTTAAGCCACCGCCACCACCACCACCAGCGCGCCAGACAGTTGCGGCAGTTAAACAGACATCTGTTCCCAAAGTTTTTGGGCCCGGTGACCCGAGCTGGCAACCTTTTGTTCACTTTCTGACCGGATCGGTCAAAGCCATTCATCCCACCGCGCCATCGGTTGCGGGACTCTGGTTGAGTCCCGCACGCAAAGTGAATACCGCGAAGGAAGTTGCCTACCAGCAGAGGAAGTTCCTCGATTTTAGTAAGGCTTTCATGGATTCCCAGCCGTACGTCACACTGCTTACTTGTGCGAAACATCGACATGTTGAGGATTGTTACGAGTTATCCGCAGCGCGTTTTCCAGAAGTAATAGACAAGAGATTCTGGGACGAACTGACGATTGATGTGCAGCAAACTCAGGCCGCAGCGGAAAAGCTCCTAGACAATGAAACCATTCACGAAGTGAAGGAACTTTGCGATTATCAGAATCTGGCCGACAAGATATCTAAGGCTCCAGCGACATTGAATGACCTTCGGAATCTCCGATCCCGACTCGACGAGCCGATTGACGCCGGGAAAGCTCAGAAAATGTGGCTTACGTCTGTAGCTGCATTTGCAGTGAGCTGTATTGCGGGCGTTTTCGGGATTGCCAAAATTACCGAACTGCAAGGCTACGAGGCGGTCCAGGGGATGTTTCTTGTCATCGCCGTGGTGATCGGCATTCCTGCATTTATGCGTATGATACGTTCCCTAAGATCGGCTGCGACAAAAGGAGAGCAAACAGGATTGCGGGGAGGTTACTTGGACGTTTTTGAAACGGAGATCGCACCCTGCCTGCAGTTAGCACATGTTGATCCAACGACTTGCACCGATAATCTCGATTACGTTGAACAAATGATTAATTTTGTGTCCGAAAGGTATGGGTATCTTCGGGAAAGGTTCTTGCAGCCGTTTTTGTAATCGCCGTCTGCCAGCAGCGAGCGAATCGCGCCTTACCTCCCGGTTTTCGTGTGCTCATTGGGAATATCTCAGACCGCCCCTTGCGATTTCGTTTGGCCATCTAGTGATCAGACGCCTTTTAAAACCTTTTCGGCTTCCAGTTTACTCTGCTTGAGTGTCGCAATTCGCGTCATGGCGTCTGGTTTTAAAAGATCGCTCGTGCGGTGTACCCCTTCTGATGTCGGTAGCCAGTTCGTTGAACTTGACTCAATCTGGACGATTTCTTCATCGATCGCAGTAATTCGGTCTTTCGCTTCTGAAATAAACATGCGGGCCGTTCCCTTGTTTCTTTCTTTCGTTGTTGCCTTCTTATCCTTATTAGTTAGTGGCGATCCGTTGGTTGTTCGATGGTTGTCTGACGGCGATCCGTTGGTTGCCGGCTGGTTAAGTTGCTGGCTGTCTTGCCGGTTGAAACCTTCGTCATTGATGTCGAATACCTTGTGAGAAATCAATTTTGCGATGGTTCCCTTGTTGGTTGTTCGGACGGTTATTTGTTGGCCCTTCTCAAGTCGTGCGATACGCGTTCGATACTCGGCGCGCGTCATTCCGATTGATTTGTAATCACCGATCAGGGCTTCTCCAATTTCAAGCCCGTCCGCGCCGTAAATGTTTCGCCACCTTGCCCGCCGGGCAATTTGAGCCAGGAGAGCGAAGGCAAGCGGATCCTTCAAAAGCTCATCTACGTCCGGCGACCGATTGAACATGATGAAACCGTGCTCATTCATCCATCGTCTCCTTTAGGTTCTGAGCCGGCGCTTCGTATTCGGATTATATTCACTGCGTCTAGCGACGAATGAATCGACCTCACACCGCGGGATCAATATTCTGCCGCAATCCGTGATCGGCTTTACCCGTCCTGAGTAAATCTGGCGATAACCCCACGTCGCTGATCGACCGAACAGGTTTCCAAATTCGGTAGGACTATAGCCGAAACGTTCCCCTAGTGGAACTGGTTGACGCGCAACACGCGATGGCGTTTGCGCCCGTTGTCCGTGATTTCCGTCGTCTTTCACAGACACAAGTAGTATGTCAAGTTCCGACGAAAAGTAAACTTTTTCTTCCGAAAACTCGAAAAATCGCGCTCTGGGCTTGGTCAGGCCCTGGCCCGAAACGGAATCATATCGATCTGCTTTGTTGGCCTTGGTACGAAGGTCACCCGTTGCGCCTGTGCAAGACTATGCTCGCGCCGCAGATGCCCGTACGTTTTCATCGCGAGCGAGCCCCCGTCTTTATGGCCTAACCAGCGGCTGACGGTGGGAATATCGACGCCGGTCTCGATGCAGCGCGTCGCAAACAGATGCCTGAGATCATGGTGCGTGATGCGATCTATTCCGACCTTGTTGCATGCGCGGTCTAATGATTTTTGGCACTCACGAACGAGGAACACTTTTGCATCCAACGGCTCGTCAGCGCGCTCGGTGCGCATGTGTTGGAACAGCGCGCGGACATCCGGAATCATCGGCACGCGGCGTACTTCCCAGTTTTTTGTTCCCGTTTCAGAATCGCCACGCACCACGATTTCGCCTGCCTCAAAATCCAAATCGCGCCATTCGATCTCTCCAGCTTCGCGTAGACGACAGCCGGTGAAGGCCAGACCCGCAGCAAAATCGGCGCAGTTACGTGAGTCGCGGCTGTGGCCAGCGCGCATTTCCAAAAGTAGGGCAGTAAACTTTTCGGTGCTGGGCAGTGCGATTTCTTTAGCGCGAATGGTCGCGCGTTTGAGCGCTGCCGCAGGGTTGGCATAAAGCACCCCAGATTCGATTGCGACATTCAGGACATGTTGAAGGAGTGCGATCGTGTTGTTGTAATTAGTCGGGGATGCGATTCGCACGTATGCGCTCGCCCATTTTTTACAATCAGCCGGGCTAATCCTGCGCACCTCAATTTCGTTCAACCCCGGCCAACTCTTGACGAGCGCAGCGAGACGTTGCCCCCAGTAATGGCGGGTTCGCGGTTTAATACCCGGATTGATATCGAGATTGTGCACATGAATTGCGGCTGCTTCGCCGAACGTCATCTTGGCCGAGACTTCGCCGTTCCCGTTGCGCACGCGCTGGCGATGGTCCCTGAGGAACTCGGCGAGCTTCGCCTGGGCGACGCTGAAATGAGTTGTCTTGAGCGACTTCCAAACCTCTTTGCCGCCAGTGAAAGCGCGTGCATAGTAGCGCCCAGATTTATGGCGGAGCAGATTTTGGAGTCGCGTTGTTTGCCAGGTTTTGGTCGGGTTTTGGTCTCTCACAAGGCCAACCGTAGAACAAGACCGTGAAAAACGCTAATTAAAACGGCCTTCGCGAGGTGATTTATCTAGGTAAATGCCGGCATAGCTCAGCTGGTAGAGCAGCTGATTTGTAATCAGCAGGTCGTCGGTTCGACCCCGACTGCCGGCTCGTGATGCCCGCGGACTCAGTTGCAGACGGCTCTGGCGAACCGTTGAAGGTACATCCGTTGGAGATCTTCGGCGGTTAGTTTTGGCGGACCGAGGTCGAACTCTACTTTTTCAATCGTGCCTCGGAAATATTTCGGCAGCACTTTGGCATATTCGAGTTTCGGGACCACGGGCAGCCCGTTATCGGTGCCGATGTCCATGCCTTCATATGACGCGAACCGGAATGGAACACTATGTTCCATTTTCAATTCGGCCTGTTGATTCCCATTAATGAACAACCGGGCCGTACCACCGGTGCCGAATTCGCCGGGTTTATCCGCGGTGAACTCATAACGCACGTTAACTTTTCCCGCAGGAATAGCGTCGCGGGAACTGATCGTGTCCAGTTTCAACCCCAGCAAGCTGTAGGTGTGTTTAAGGTGGCCGTTCTCGACGTAAAGCGAGAAGCCGCCCAGAAAACTGGATTCGGCGACGATGACGCCAGCTACTCCCGGACGCATCCCAATCACGCCGTAGCGCCCCGGATTGTCGAGGTCGGCGCTGATGCTGTATGAACGATTATAGATCGGGGGGATCATGCCGGAAGAGATGTTTTCCGTTCCGTTGTAGTAAATGAACTGCCTTTGGTCCGGTAAGCCTTTGGGAAAGCCCCACACCGTTGCCATCTCGCCCAGCAACGGCAACACTTGATACTTCTCCGCCTCCGACCAAAAGACCGCCGTCAGTTCTCGTACCTTGTCGGGATATTTGTCTGCAATGTTGTCAGCCTGAGAAAAATCCTCGTCGAGGTTGTACAGTTCGCACTTATCGTTGTCCGGGTTCCACTTACCTGGTGCGAAGCGCGAGAGCGTTTCGGGATCGATCTTCCACGGGATCCGGTCAGCCGCCAGCATGCGATCCAGCCGTCTTTGTACACCGCGCGGTTTCCGAGGATCTCGAAATATTGTTGGGTGTGACGGGAGGGTGCTTTGGAATCATCAAAGGTGAAGAGAAAACTCACCCCTTGCATTGGCGTCTGGGGCACGCCGTTGACTTGCTTCGGCTCAGGCAACCCAGCCGCTTCGAGGATAGTCGGTGCTATGTCGGTGCAATGAGTAAATTGACTGCGCACGCCCCCCTTGTCCGTGATCCGGTTCGGCCAGCGGATCACCATCGCGTCACGAATGCCGCCGAGATGCGAGGCGACCTGTTTGCCCCATTGGAAAGGCGTGTTGCCGGCCCACGCCCATGCGGCCGCGTAATGAGGAGCCATGTCGGGACCACCCCATTTCTCGAGGCCGCCATAAGCTTTGATCGCTTTCAACTGTTGATCGGCCGTGAGCGGGACGCCGTTTAGCGTGGTCATTTCGTTAAACGTGCCAGTCTCAGTGCCTTCCATGCTCGCACCGTTGTCTCCGAAGATGTAGAAGACCAATGTGTTGTCAGCGAGCCCCATGTCTTCGATCGCTTTCACTACGCGGCCGACGGCATTGTCCGCGTTCTCCTGGTAGCCTGCATAAACTTCCATCTGGTGAGCATACAATTTCTTCACGTCTGCCGGCACGCTGTCCCACGCAGGGAACGCCGGGTCGCGTGGCGTAAGTTTAGCGTTTGCGGGAATTACGCCGAGTTGCTTCTGACGCGCGAACGTTTGTTCCCGCAACTTGTCCCAGCCCTGATCGAACTTGCCTTTGTATTTGTCGCTCCACTCCTTCGGCACCTGGTGTGGCGCGTGTGTCGCGCCTGTTGAGAAATACAGGAAAAACGGTT
>DATDFM010000269.1:0-7046 GCA_036522635.1 Candidatus Udaeobacter sp.
GGCGGACTGAACTCCCGAGTTGGCGCAAACTATTGACCAATTGCGCAGAAATAGCGAGAGACGGAATAATGAAAGCTATTATGCGAAGAACTGCATTTGCTGCCTGGATGGCACTCGCACTTTTTATTTTAGCGAACAGCGCCATTGCCGCGGATTCAGGGCAGGCGATCGAGTTAAATAAAATTGCCTTTACGTTCGCGGTGGAGCTTATCAAGCAAGGAGACGCCATTGCGGACGGCAAGGGTGAATGGGCCGAACATCGCCCTTCAGCCGGCGAAGAGAATGAATTTATTCGCGTTCATGGATTCGCAGAGTATGCAAAATGGCACTTGGGCATCGATCGCCGTTTCTCGGAGAATTCGAAGCGAAGATATAAGTTTCCCTACGGCGATTTCAAAAGTGTGCATCGGTGCGGATTGCTCGCCGCGAAATCCCGAGCACGGCAGTACGGCTACACTGACATCAAAGACGCGGCCACAGAATTAGTACGCAGTGTGAAAACAAAACCGAAGGATTGATGTGCTTGTCGTGGCTCTGCGTTCGAGGGGTTCGTTTGTTTTTGTCGTGCGTTAATCATTCCAAGCCGTTAAGAACGCGTCGATCAACTCCGGCAAGTCGTTGCTATAGCCGCCTTCCAACATAACTGCGACCGGAACATCGACATTACCTAACCACTTGCCGAATGTGGCGAAGTCTTCGCGCTCGAGTGTTAGCTGCAACAGCGGATCACGCGCGTAGGCGTCGAATCCCGCCGAAACCAAAAGCAAATCAGGTTCGAAGGCGATCAATTGATCAAGAGAACGCCGGGCAATCTCGAGGATGCGCTCGCGCGGTGTGTAAGGTGCGACGGGATAATTCTCGATGTTTGCAAACGATTTCGCTCCCGTCCCAGGATAAGCCGGGAACTGATGAATCGAGCCAAATCGAATTTGCTCGTTGTGCGCGACAATCGCCTCAGTCCCATTCCCGTGATGTCCGTCAAAATCCCAAATGGCAACACGCTCGACCTTTTGTGTGATTCTGGTTTCGGAAACGGCGGATGATCCCGGCGGGCCGGCAGCAATAATAAGCGCGTCCAGCGCCGCCACGGCAACATTGCTGAAATAGCAGAAACCCATTGCTCGATGTCCAGTGGCATGATGTCCAGGAGGCCGCATTAAACTAAAAGCGGATTTGCCTTGCAAGGCCGAGCGCATTGCATCGATTGCCGCACCGGCTGAATGCCGCGCGTGCTTTTCGATGTTTGGATAAAATGGCGTATCGGCATCGAAATCGTGCTGCGAGTTCACGACCCGATTGATGTGCTCGCTCGAATGTGCGCCCAGCAACTGCGCATCCGTCGCCACGGCGGGTCTCCGCCATTCCCAGTCGGGGTGTCGGTTCTTTAGTAGTGGAACAGTGCGCGCGATCCGCTCCGGCCGCTCCGGATGACCGGGGCTCGAATATTCCAGACAAGAAGCGTCGTGAAAAATAATCATGTCGGATTGAGTTCACTGAGCGCGATAGGGCCTGGCGCTCTCGAAAACCGACATTTCGCGGCGGATCCCTTCAATGGCTCCCGGATTGTGTTGTTCTTGAGCCAATTCTAAAGCGCGATGAGACATTTCAAGCGCTTGAGGGAAACTTTGATTATTCGCATAAGCGGCAGCCAACGTACGCAAAACAAGCGGGTTCGTGCCGGCGGTCAGACGATTTGCCTTTTCGGCGAGCTCGACCGCTCTGGGGCCATTCCGCAGCTCGGCATTTGTGGAAGTGGCGAATATCCACGCCAGGTTCGTTAATGCTTCGATGTAATCAGGATCTGCCTTGATCGCTTTTTCGTAATGAGCGATCGCCTCGCCTGTCTGGTGATTGTCCAAAAGCGCAAGCGCCAGATTATAGTGAGCTTTTTTGTGATCAGGGCGAATCTCAAGCGCTTGGGAAAACTCCGCAATCGCTTCGTTAGGCAGACCCTTTGTCAACAGCACGATGCCCAGCAGGCCATGCGCGTCGGCGGAGTTCGGATCTAGATTTAGAACTATGCGGGCCTCGGCCATCGCTGCGTCGACCTGGCCTTGGCGCGCCAAAGCCTGACCCAGATTGCAATGGGGCTCCACGTGATCGGGCGCCAATTGCAAGGACTTTTCAAAATGTGGAACGGCGCCATTTAGATCGCCTCTTGCGTCCAAAAGCTCACCTAGATTATTTTCCGCGAGCCAACATCGGGGATTTTTATCGATGGTCGTTCGCCAGAGGGTCTCAAGATCGTGATAAGTGGCGCTTTGCTGCCATGTTAAAAAGCCGAGCCAAACAAGAAGAACGCTGCCGATCAGTACACCCAGGAATGATTGTCGCGTCAAAGTAGAAGTGCCGACGGTTGCAGCCACTGAGCGGTGCCGGCGTTTCGTTGTTTTGCGAGCAGGCGATATGGCAGGGGTAACTCCGCGCCGCGATGCAACCAAAGTGATGCCCGCCCCAGCCAGAGCCAGTGGCCCCATGCTTGCCAAGTACTGGAAATGGTCGCCCACGAAAGAGTACCGGAAAAAATAGACGCTGAAAAATCCCAGCACCGGGAACAACGAAATAACGTAGTATGCAGCAGCAAAGAAGATCGCGCGGCTCCAATCCGCGCGCACAAGCCATAATGCGATGAAGCCAGCCAGCGCGCCCAGCAAAGGTAGATAGCCTGTTAGGTCGGCGGAATGAATCTCCCACCGCGGATAGATGAAAATCAGCGGATGCGGCCAGGCTAACTTACTCAAGTAAAACCATGTCGCATGGCCAGCGATCATGAAACGCTCCGGCCACGTCTGCGCCCAATCCGGCCCCACGGCACCGGAATGAAATCGCTGTTCCCAAATCGTCCAGACGCTGGCAATCGCTGAAATCGCGGCAAACGGAGCGAGGCTCACCATATTAGCCAATGTGATTCGACGTCTCCGCCACCAGATGCAGAGCGCAAGCACAGCAGGCAGCACGACAACCGACGGCTTACTGAAAGTCGCGAGCGCGAAAAACATCAGAGATAAAGCGAAGAGCCGAAGAGAGCGCCGCTCGCTCGACGGGCGCCGCGGGTGCTTTTTACTCGGTCCTTCTTTGGTCGGCGATTCTTCCCACTTCAAAAAGCAGAGGATCGAGGCCAAATAGAATAGGCACGATTGGGTGTTCTTGAGTTCGGTCACCCAGGCTACCGATTCCACCATGACCGGATGCAACGCCCAAAGCGCAGCTCCCAGCCAGGCTCCGGGAATTTTGAGTTGTCGCAAGGCACGCCAAAGCAAGACCGCTGACCCGGCGTGTACCAAAACGTTCAACACGTGATACGGCCATGGATTTAACCCTATGAATTTATGCAGAAACCAAAAAGTTGTTAGGACGAACGGATAATAGTATGCCCGTGTGCTGGTCCAGATTTCGTTGAGCCCAAGCGGGCCGACAACGCACGGATTTCTTGTCAAATGCATGTCATCGTCCCAAATGAACCCCGCGCTAAAAACGCGCCAATATGCGACGACAACAAGAGCGATCAGAGCCAATCCCCAGAACCATTGCCGCCGCTCGGAAAATCCAAGCACCAAAGTTCCCGTAGATGGGTTGCGCTTCTTTGTCTGATTAACGATCGACACCGTAGTTGATTACAAGGCGAGAATTGTCGATCATGCGCGCGCGAACCAGCGCGTCAATGGTAAACGGCCAGAAAATTGTGGTGGTGATGCCCGCGTACAACGCAGCGCGGACGTTGCGCCAAACTTACGACGAAGTCATGGAGCACGGCATCGTGGATCTGGTCATTGTAGTCGACGACGCCAGCCATGATGAAACGGTTACCATCGCGCGAACGCTGCCAAACGTGCAGGTGGAAGTGCATCCGGAGAATCGCGGTTACGGAGCGAACCAAAAAACCTGTTACCGGCTCGCATTGGCTGCAAGTGCAGACATCATCATCATGATTCACCCCGATTATCAGTACACGCCCCAATTGATGCCGGCGATGGTGGCTCTTGTCGCAAGCGGTCTTTATCCGTGTGTGCTCGGCTCGCGGATCCTCGGCGGAGGTGCGCTGCGCGGTGGGATGCCCTGGTGGAAATATGTTTCAAACAGGCTTCTCACGTTAGCGGAGAATTTTCTTATCGGAGCGAAGCTTTCCGAATATCACACCGGGTACCGCGCATTTTCGCGCCAGCTTTTGGAGCGGCTGCCATTACAAACAAACTCGGACGATTTTGTTTTCGATAATCAAATTCTGGCGCAAATCGTCGCCCTCGGCTGCTCAATTGGCGAAGTCACGTGCCCAGCGCGCTATATGCCGGAGGCGTCATCCATCAATTTCCGCAGAAGCGTGCGCTACGGATTGGGCTGCATGGCCACGGCTGTCCGTTTTCGTCTGTCAAAATGGGGCCTCGCTCCGCCGATTGTTTAAACCAATCGATAAAACTAGGCCCATGTAGCGAGGAGTCTGAGGACCGTCTGAAAAAAGCGCGGACTGAGGTAAACCGGCCACAGGCCGTTGGCTACAGCGTCTGCAAGACAGGTCTAATATTAGCGCACGACGTAATGGCCGTGGATCCAGACTTTCTGTCCGTTACGCACCCTCCAATGTCCTGGCTTCCAGACATAGTACGTATGTCCTGCGTAATAGCCGGAACCGTGGATGTAGTACGGTCGATCGTAGACGGCAACACTGACCGACCCGGGATACCCACCACCATAATACGGCGCCGGGCCGTAATATGGCCCATATCCAGGGTATCCCGTGTAATAACCGTCACATCCGCCGAGGACAACCGCGGCGGACATTAAAACGAACAGCAAGCACTTCATTTTCATCGTCTCCATATTCGGATTCGAGAGACGAGTTACGTGTCTGGAGCGCACGAGAGCTGGTCCTTATCGCTGCCCGTTACAAACAACTGCCTATCAAAACACACGCGGACGTGTCCATTCGGTCCCATTAGACCACGAAATTTTGTGTCCGTTTTTGCTTATTTGGCCGGTCACTCGCCAACCTGGGACTTGTAATTCGCCGTTGAGCGTTACAAAGCCTGTTGACCGCAATCCCCATTCGTTGGTAATGGTGAAATTTCTGCCGTCGCCTGCCATTTCGATCTTGGTCGGCTGGCCGTTACGAAACCAACCGCCTCCAAGGTTTCCGGAGTAATTCGGGGTCTTTGTTTCGCGTGTCCATACGGTGCCGTTGGTCCAAGTGATCCGCTGCCCGTTTGGACTAACCACGCCCTTTACGCCTAACGATGGAAAGACTAAATGATGAGGATCATTCGCATGGCCGTCGCTACTTTGGCCCAATTCGTTGGTGATCGTTATGCTTTGCCCATCGGGTGCGACAAGAATTCTGGTCGGTTTGTTCTCGTGATACCACCGGCCGTCGAGATAGGCGGCAGAACCACCGGATGACGGAAGGGCATTAGCCGAGGAAACGAAAACCAAAGTACTCGCAGCCAATGCCCAAATTGCTGGTGCGCTAAGTCTATTGTGCCGTAAAACACTAATAACATTCAGTTTCATATTTTTTTATGTTTCGTAGTTCGCTTTCGGTTAAACAACGCCCTGATCGAGCATGGCATCGGCGACTTTCACGAAGCCGGCGATGTTGGCGCCGACCACAAGATTGCCGGGTTTGCCGTACTCTTCCGCGGTTTCCCACGAGATCTTGAAGATCGTCGACATGATGTGGCGCAATCGTGAATCGACCTCTTCGCGCGGCCACGGTAAACGCATCGAATTTTGGCTCATCTCGAGACCGGATGTAGCAACGCCTCCTGCGTTTGCGGCTTTCCCAGGGCCAAACAGAATTTTTTTCTCAATGAACAAATCGACCGCCGCGGGCACGCTGGGCATGTTGGCGGCTTCGGACACAAGGTAACACCCGTTATTGACCAGTTTCTTTGCGTCTTCGCCTATGATCTCGTTCTCGGTCGCACACGGAAAAGCGCAGTCGCACTTAATTCCCCATGGCCGCTGACCGGCTACATATTTGGAGCCGCGGAATTTCTTCGCGTACTCGCTGATGCGTCCGCGGCGGACATTCTTGATGCTCATCACGAAGGCGAGTTTCTCTTCTGTAATGCCATTCTTATCGTAAATGTAGCCGCTTGAATCGGACATCGAGACAGGCTTTGCGCCGCACTGGAGCAATTTCTCGACCGTATACTGCGCCGCGTTACCGGCTCCTGAAACGGTGCAAACCTTGCCTTCGATCGTCTCATCGCGCGTCTTAAGCATTTCCTGCGCAAAATAAACCGCGCCGTAACCAGTAGCTTCCGGTCGAATTAGCGAGCCGCCCCAATTCAGACCCTTTCCAGTCAACACACCTGTAAATTCGTTGGCGAGCCTTTTGTATTGGCCAAACAGATAGCCGATCTCGCGACCACCTACGCCGATGTCTCCCGCGGGTACATCGGTATTGGGACCAATGTGCCGAAACAGTTCTGTCATGAATGACTGGCAAAAACGCATGACCTCTCGATCCGATTTGCCTTTCGGATCAAAGTCCGAGCCGCCTTTGCCGCCACCCATCGGTAAGCCGGTTAGTGAATTCTTAAAGACTTGTTCGAACGCGAGGAATTTGATGATCCCCGCATAGACGGTCGGATGAAAACGCAGCCCACCTTTGTAAGGGCCAAGCGCGCTATTCATCTGCACCCGAAAGCCGCGGTTTACCTGGATCTGTCCTTTGTCGTCGATCCACGGCACGCGAAACTGAATCATTCGCTCCGGCTCGACGAGGCGCTCCAGAATTCTGGCATCTCGGAGTTTTTTGCTGCGGTCGATGACTGGCCGAATCGACTCCAGCACCTCTGTGACCGCCTGAAGAAACTCAGGCTCGTTACGATTACGTTTTCTGACAATTTCGAGAACTTCTTGGATTAAGGCCATAGGGATTGCCGGCTCATTTGCCGCAGTGTAGAACGAGAGATCTGGTGCGCGATGCTGGTATCGAACCAGCGACCCCTTGCGTGTGAAGCAAGTGCTCTACCACTGAGCTAATCGCGCAGGCTTTCAGAAGCGGAGATAATAAAGCGGCCAGCCACCAGCGCAAGCCTGCTGTA
>DATDFM010000270.1:0-7200 GCA_036522635.1 Candidatus Udaeobacter sp.
TCTTGGCTGATTTTGGGCGCCGCAAAAATGTGTCATGCGCAGGTCGGGGCCATCCAGGTGATAGACGCTGGTCATCACCGGCGTGCTCTCGTTCATCAGATTCTCCACGACCGCCGAACCATTGCCGGTGACGGAATATGAGGCGTTCATCGAACCGCTGTCCTTACGTCCGCCCGTCCATTGGAACGTGCCGCTCCAATTTCCGATCAATGCTTTGATTTGGCCGAGCGCCTTGGAGCTCTCTGTTTGCTCGGCCGAAAGCGCGGAAACGGTTGCCGCACAACCAAGCACAATCCATAAGACTTTCGTGTTCGTAATCATGTGTTGTGACCGAGCACGACCATGGGGTCCGCTCTCGTTGCTCGCATAGCCGGCAGATAACTTGCCGCCAGCGCAATGACGCCAAGTAGAACCGTCACCAGCGCGAATGTCGTCGCGTCGAATGCGCTCACGCTATAAAGCAATGCTCGCAGCGTGTGGGTGCTCATTACGGCGATGATGAGACCGATGATTGTCCCGGCCGAAATCAACTTGAGCGAACGGAACAGAACCAGTTTCAACACATCACTGCGTTGAGCGCCGAGCGCCATTCGGACACCGAGTTCATGCGTGCGTTGAACGACAAGAAACGACATCACCCCATAAATCCCGACGGCCGCCAGCAGCACCGCCACGCCCGCAAACACACCGAGCAAGACCACGGAAAGCCGTCGTGGCGCAACCGAATCAGCAATCAGATTTTCGAAACTGCGAACGTTCGCAAGAGGCACAGCAGGGTCGATGGCCTGTATTTCGCGCCGAATCGCTGCAAGCAAAGTTTGCGGATCCTGGTTACTCCTCACTACGTAAATCGTCGTAAAATACGCGCTCTGGGCGAAGGGAACGTACATCTCGGGCTTCGGATCGATATCCAATCCGAAATGGCGCATATCCCCGACAATTCCCACGATGGTGATCCACTTCGGATCGTCAGACATGCTTCCCATCACGATCCGTCTGCCCAGCGCGTCCTCGTTAGGCCAGAATTTCTTCGCGAATGCCTGGTTAACAATGATGACGCGAGGCGCATCGGCCTTGTCGGCATCTCCAAAAAATCGACCTCTGATCAAAGGCGTCCCAAGGGCACGAAAGTAATCTGGCGAGACCTCGCGCAGTTCTTCATCCGGGCTCGGAGTGTTTTTGTCCGAAGGCCGTCCTTCAATCGCGAAAGAGGAATCACTGTTCGTCCCGGCAAGCGGCAGGATCGTGCTGAACCCCGCAGCTTGCACCCCTGGAACCGCAGCAATTCTGCGTTGCGCTTCGTTGTTGAAACGGATGATCGATGCGTCGTCCGGATATTGCATTTTCGGTAGCGAAACCTCGAAGGTCAGCGCGTTACCCGGATTGAAACCGGGATTCACGTTTTGCAGGCGCGTAAAACTTTTAATGAGAAGCCCCGCGCCGCTGAGCAGCACCAATGCGAGCGCGACCTCCGCGATGACCAGTCCATTGCGCAATCGATTGCGACGTGTGCCTGTTGTCGAGCCTCGGCCACCTTCCTTGAGCGCCTCAGTAAGCTCCGGGCGCGAGCTGGCCAGACCGGGAGCAAGACCAAAAATGATTCCGGTGCCGACGCAGATTGCCAGCGTCACGCCTAACACCACGAGATCGATGTTCACTTCGCGCAGGCGCGGCACGGTTTGCGCACCTATTGCTTTCAAAAGCTCAACGCCCCAGAACGCGAGAAGAACCCCTGCCAGCCCCCCGATCAATGCCAGCAGCACGCTCTCAGTGAATACTTGTTTGAGCAGGCGCACCCGACCGGCGCCGAGCGCCACTCGAATTGCGATCTCGCGCTCTCGAGCAGCGGCACGCGCAAGCAACATCGTGGTGAGATTTGCGCATGCGATCAACACGACCAGAAAAACCGCGCCAAGCAGGATGAGCAGCGCCGGACGCATGCCGGCGACTGCCAAATCCTGCAGCATAAATACGTCGCCGCCAAAACTATTGTCCTGAGAGTAATTGTCCGTATGTTCGCGACGCATCTGCGCATTGATCGTTTCGATTTCCGCCTGCGCTTGCGCGGCTGAGATTCCCGGCGCCAGGCGTCCGACGATCCAGAAACTGCGGGAGGAACGCGCTTTCATTTGGTCATCGGTGAATGCGAGTGGCTTCCATATTTCCGCGCGGCCGCCGAAACTGCCGCCGTTGCCGAGATTAAAAAGCTGGAGGGGAAAATCGAAGCTTGCGGGCATCACGCCGACAACGGTGAAATTTTTGCCGTTAAGGAGCAGCTTCGTCCCGATGATCTGTGGATCGCTGTTGAAACGACGTTGCCACAGTCTTGCGCTGATGATCACCACATCGTCGCGGCCCAGAGTACATTCTTCCGGCTGGAAAAATCGGCCTTTGATCGGCGAAACGCCGAGCAACGGCAGCACGCCTGCGGTGACGGTCGCGCCTGAGATTCGTTCGGGTCGATCTTCACTGGCGAGATTGAAATTCGCATAGCCAAACGCGCCGAGTTTTTCAAAACTATGCGCGCGCGTCTCGTAATCTTTGAACTCTGCCGGCGAGACCGGAATGCGATCGAGATTTTGTGATTTGAAATGCTCAAGGAGCAGAACAAGCTGTTCCGAGGCGCGATAAGGTAACGGACGAACAAGCAGGCCGTTGACCAGACTTAGTACAGCGGTCGTCGCACCGATCGCGAGCGCAATAGTGAGAACGGCAATTGCACTGAAGGCCGGCTGCTTGATTAACTGGCGTAAAGAAAATCGAATGTCTTTGAGCATAAAACGTAGCGGCTAATTCCTCATTGTTCGCGAAGGGCTTCAGTCGGGTCGATGCGTGTCGCGCGCCAGGCGGGGAAAAAACAGGCAGCCAAAGAAGCAATCGTGATCACCGCGAGTGCCGATCCGAACGCGAGCGGATCCCGCGGACTCACCTTATAAAGCATGTTGCTTATCAGGTGCGTTAGCACGATCGCCGCGACGATGCCGATAGCGGCGCCTGAGGCAGTCAGCAACAGTCCGCGTGACACTACCAGACGGATGAGGTCTTTTGTTTCGGCGCCGAGAGCCATGCGCAAACCGAGCTCGCGGGTTCCTTGCGAGACCGAGTACGACATCACGGCGTAAAGCCCAATCGCAGCGAGGAATAGCGCCATCGCACCGAAAAGCGCGACAAGGGTGACTGCTAGTCGTTGACTATAGCTGATTAAGTCAATTTGATCCTGGAGCCGATCGGTGATCAGCGGCGCCAGATTCGGGTCGAGAGCGTGGACCTCGCTGGCGAGCGGCTTCATCATCGCGCCCGGCGTTTCAGGCGTTCTAATGAGCAAAGTGTTTTGGACGCGAAAACTCTGTCTCAGCGGTACATAAAACAATGGAAGCGGCGTCTCAGTTTTGGTGTGGTAGTTCGAATCCTTGGCGATCCCGACCACCTGCAACCACCGATCCTTAACCTTGAGACGCTGGCCGACCGGGTCCTTTCCTGGCCAATATTTCGCGGCCATCGTTTCGTTGACAATTGCGAGTGGAGGCGCGTTCTCGTCGTCGATGCGCATAAACTCGCGACCAGAGACGATTGGGATCCCAAGCGTCTTGAAGTAGTCTTCGCTAATTTCGCTGTACTCGACTGTCGGTTGTTCGTTAGGCGGCGGCTGATACCCTTCAACCTCGATGGGTGCCGACGAAAAGACGTTGTAACTAAACGGAATCACACGTGTAAGCGCGGCCGATTCAACCCCCGGCAATGTCCGCACGCGATCCAGTAACTGGGTGTGAAAACTTTTGGCTGCGTCGAGCTTGTAGCCGGCTGAAAACAAATCGACCACCGATGAAACGACATTGGTGTTAAAGCCGGGACTGGCGTTTCGCATTTTGATCAGGCTCTGCAAAAGCAGTCCAGTGCCAGCTAGCAAAATGAAACTGAGCGAGACCTGCACGAGTACGAGCGCAGAACGCAATCGTGATCGGCTGCTGCCGCCGAGAACGCCGCCCGCTTCGGTTTTGAGCGCGTTTAGAAGATCCACATCGCTGGCACGAATCGCGGGCACCAGCGCAAATAAAAGTGTCGATGCCATGCAAATTCCGGCGCTCACGGCGAGCACTCGCCAATCGATTTGCCCGGGATAGTCGATCATCATTCCGGGCAATGGCGGGGGAAACGCAAGTACGAGCGCGTTACGGCACCAATATGCGACTGCCATTCCGCCGATCGCAGCGATCAACGAAAGCAACAATCCTTCGGTCACTAATTGCCTGACCAAACGCGATCGGCCAGCGCCGAGCGCAAGGCGCATCGCCATCTCGTGCCGACGCAACAGAGATCGCGCGAGCAAGAGATTACTCACGTTGGCACACGCGATGAGCAGAACCAGAAAAACCACTGCCATCGTGATTGCAAGCGTGGACGTCATATTTCCAGCGCCGTTGAACGGCGTTTTCCACAACGGGACGAGCTCGTTCTCGCGGCCCCGATTCGTACCCGGAAAATCCTTTTCCAAGCGTTGTGAGATTGAATTCAGCTCGGCCTGCGCCTGCTGACGTGACACGCCAGGTTTCAAAAGCGCATAGCCTTCGATCCAGCGCGCACCGCGGTCTTCCAATTTATAGCCCGTAGTGTCGAAGGTTTCCTGCATCGAAGTCGGCACCCAGAAACTGAAGGAGTATCCGATGAACGTGCCATGGAACCTTTCCGGTGCGACGCCGACAATCGTGTGCGGAACACCGTTAAGAAATTGAGCCTTGCCTATGATTACCGGATCACCTTTGTAGCGGTCTTTCCAGGTCCGGTAACTAATTACTGTCACTGGATGTGCATTGCGCCCAATTCCTTCTTCCGGGCGGAACCCGCGGCCGAGAATCGGCTGGACACCGAGTGCGTTAAAATAATTTGCCGATACGATGCCAACGGCCGCGCGTTCAGCGCGGTCGCCGACGCTTAACGTCGTGCCGCTGATGCGATCGATGATGAACGATTCGAACAGCGTGGAGTTTTTTTCGAGATCAACGAAATCGGGATAAGAGAGTCCGTTATGTCCCGGCACGCCGCGCGTCGTGCCAACGAGCGCGAACATCCTGTCCTGATGCGGCACCAGCGGATACGGCCGGATCAGAATTCCTTCGATCCAACTGAGTACCGCGGCATTTGTTCCGATGCCGAGGGTGAGGCAGAGCAGCGCAAGAACGGAGAACCCGGGATTGCGCAGAAGCATCCGACAACCGAAGCGAAGATCCTGGAAAAATGTCTGCATTCTTTTCGCTTCGATTAAGCGGTTAAGTTTTATGCGGCCATACGGTCCTCGACGATACGGCCATCAAACAAGTGCACTGTGCGATCGGCATGTTGAGCGAAACGCTCGTCGTGCGTGACCATGCAAATTGTGGCGCCACCCTGATGCAATTCGCGCAGCAGATGCATCACCGCTTCGCCATTGTGCGAATCCAGGTTACCGGTCGGCTCGTCCGCCAATAGAATCGCCGGTCTGCCGGCAAGGGCACGAGCGACTGCGACACGCTGCTGTTGACCACCGGAGAGTTGGCTCGGCAGATGTTTTGCCCGATGCGCCATACCCACCCGCTCCAGCGCTTCAGTCACCAGCGCTTTGCGATCAGCGGCACTAGTACCGCGGTACGTCAGCGGTAATTCGACGTTCTCAAAAACGGTAAGGTCACCAATCAGATTAAAACTTTGGAAGATGAAACCGATTTCGCGGTTGCGAACGCGCGCCCGCTCGGCAAATGAAAGATTCGCGACCTCATGGCCCTTCAGCGCGTAACTGCCGTCGGAGGGAGTATCCAGCAGACCGAGAATCGAAAGCAGCGTCGTCTTGCCGCAACCTGATGGTCCAGCGATGGAACAATATTCGCCCTCGCGAATATCGAGATGAATTCCCGAAAGCGCATGTGTCTCTACTTCGTCGGTGAGAAACACTTTGGTCACACCGCTCAGCCGGATCAACGGAGTGAAACCGTTTCCGTCGAACTCGTTGGCCGATTCCTCTGCAATTACTTCAGTCGATTTCATGTTGTTCATGTTGCTTTTGATTGTTTCAAATCAGAAATCAGATTCAGAAATCAGTGCTTAGTTCAGTCGAATTCGATCGTGTGAATCCCACGCGCTGGTATCGGAAAGGATCACCTGATCCCCCGGTTGGAGGCCGTCCAAAATCTGAATCGTGTTAACAGAGCTCTTGCCCAGTTTAACTGGAGTACGAACGGCTTCTGACGTGCCACTCACAATTTTAAACATGCCGACGGTGTTGTTCTCCTGGCCGAATGCCGGACGACCGACATAAATGACATCATCCAGGTGCTCCAGCTCGATCGTTCCATCAACGCTCAGGTCTGGACGCGCGCCTTTCGGCAACGCCTCATCAAACGCGACTTCCACATTAACCGTGCCCTGTTCCACTGCAGGATCGACGCGCGTGACATGCCCGTTCGCCACCCCATTTCGAGTGTCGATGACTGCTTTCTGGCCGATCTGAATATCTTTCGCCTGCGTCTCCGCAATTTTTACCTGCGCCTTTAGCTTTGTCGGGTCCGCAACGCGCGCGAGATTGTCGCCGACTTTCATTCGCTGCCCGATTTGCACCGGCAGTTGTTGCAGAACACCGGACATGCCTGCGCGGACATGCAACGCTTCAAGCTGGTCAGTTTTCAGCTTGGCCAGTTCCTTAGCCTGATCGACCTCGGCCTGCTTGGACGCTAATTGTGGATCGATGGATTCGTGCGCAAACTGCAATCTCTTTTGTTCGATCTGATTACGATTCGCCAGTTCGGCCTCTTTTACCTTTGAGGTTTTGTATTGTAGCTCGGCGACTAAACCGTTCTTCGCCAACTGATCGTTGGTTTCGCGCTCCATCTTGGCCTGCTCGTAGTCCGATTTAACTTTCGCTGTCGTTGCTTCCTGATCGAGCAATCCGCGCTGCAGCGTGGCACGTAAGGTGGTTAGCTCAGCTTCTGCCGCGGTGGCTTTGGATTGCGCGTCATGTGCAACTTGCTCCACCTCAGGACTGCTCATTTCTAAAATCACCGAGTCCGGTTCCACGTGCGTCCCCGGCCAGATATTTATTTTTTCAACGCGACCTTCAGTGTTCGCCGGAATCCAGCGAATATCTTCCGGGATTAAAGTGCCGAGCCCACGTACCTGTCGCACCATGGGGCCGCGTTTAACGGTATCGACCCAAACGGTCGAGCGATCGACGCT
>DATDFM010000271.1:0-27315 GCA_036522635.1 Candidatus Udaeobacter sp.
ACTCTGCGAATCCATGAACGCGAATAAATGCATTCTCTTCGCCGGCTGAAGGGCGATGTTCGGCCCATTCACCCTTGCCGTCCGCAATGGCGTCTCCTTCCTTGATAAGCTCCATCGCGAACGTAAATGCAATTTTATTCAACTCGATCGCCTGCCCTGAATCCGCGGCAATGGCGCTGTCCGCTAAAACAAAAAGTGCGAGTGCCATCCAGGCCGCAATTGCAGTTCTTCGCATAACAGCTTTCATTATTGCGTCTCTCGCTATTTCTGCGCAATTGGTCAATAGTTTGCGCCAAATCGGAAGTTCAGTCCGCCAGGCGCGAAGGCGCTTATCGAGATCGTCACACAATGCCACACGATGACTGCCGGTCTGGCTGCTGCTTAGAACTAATCATGAACATGCCCGCGACTGAATCACATCGGGCCGGCGGGATTCGAACCCACGACCTCTTGAACCCCATTCAAGCGTTCTACCAAGCTGAACTACGGCCCGATCTCGGACGGGAGTATTGACCAACTGCGAGCAAATCGCCAGTGCAGTCGACATTTCGACCCGTCGCCGCGTCGCGCCCGGTCCTGGTTTCGAATCTCGCCGATGGCGCATTTCCTAGCTAGCACATCCGTCTCGCTTGTGACTTTCATCCGATTTTGCCCGGCGCAAGCGAGAGGCTCGCGCTACATTACCCGATGCTAAGTGCTGGAATTGTCGGGTTGCCAAACGTCGGGAAATCAACGCTTTTTAATGCGGTTACACGCACGCATAAAGCGCCTGCAGAAAATTATCCGTTCTGCACAATTGATCCCAACGTAGGCGTTGTGATCGTGCCCGATCCGCGGTTGGAAAAGATTGCCGAGATTTCGCGCTCGAAGAAAATCACCCCGACGGCGATCGAATTTGTAGACATCGCGGGATTGGTAAAAGGCGCAAGCGCGGGTGAAGGCTTGGGGAATCAGTTCCTCCATCACATCCGCGAAGTCGAGGCCATCGTTCAGGTGGTGCGTTGTTTTGAAAATCCCGATGTTCACCATGTCAGCGCGACCATCGATCCAGTTCGCGACATCGAAGTCATAAACACAGAGCTCGTTTTGGCTGACCTCGCATCGCTGCAGAAGCGGCGGGACCGAATACAGAAGCAAGTGCATGCCGGCGAAAAAGCGGCAATTATGGAAAGTGCGATCATCGAAAAATTGCTTGCGCATCTCGACCGCGGGAAGCCGGCGGTTACAGCCGAGTTGACTCCCGAAGAAAGGACAGTTGCACGCGGGTTCTTCCTGTTAACGTCAAAGCCGACGATTTTTGCGTGCAACGTAGCCGAATCGGATTTGGCCGCGATTTCCAAACGCGACGCATCGAATCCTGCGACGCGATATGTCGATCTTGTTCAGGATTACGCCGCGCACCATTTCGCCACCGAAGCAATCGTGGTCAGCGCGCACATCGAAAGCGAACTTGTCGATCTGAGCGAGCAGGAAGCATTGGAATATCTACGTGGCCTTGGGGTCGAAGATAGTGGTGTGCATGCGCTCATTCGCGCGGTGTATCATTTGCTCGGGTTACGGACGTTTTTTACCGCTGGGGAAAAAGAGACGCGGGCGTGGACTATTCACGCCGGCGACAAAGCACCCGCAGCTGCAGGTGCGATTCACTCCGATTTCGAGCGCGGATTCATTGCAGCGGAAACTATTCACTGCAACGACTTGGTCGCAGCAGGGTCGTTGGCGAAAGCACGCGAGACCGGCAAACTGCGCCTCGAGGGAAAAGAGTACGAAGTGCGGGATGGCGACGTAATTCTGTTCCGATTTAACGTCTGATACTGACTCTTCCTTTACCTCTGCTTCTTCCTCTCAATCTCAATCTTGCTTTGATCGGAGGACAAAGAAGCAGATTAAGCGGAAGAAGAATTTCCGTGACTATTACGCCAGGTATAAAATTCGTCCGCAATTCTCGCAGTTAACGATTTCTTTTCCGGCTTTCACGCTGGCCGCCGTAGCAGTGGTTATTTTCATGTGGCAGCCGGTACAAACGCCGTGCTCCACTGCGACAACCGCCGCGTCTCCTTTGCTATTGAAGAGGCGTTCGAATTGATCAAGGACATCATCGTCGATTTGAGCGGCCAGCGCCTGTCGTTCGCTTTCGAGTTCCTGCTGCTGAGATCCCAGCGCTTTGGATTTGCTCTCGAGATCGGCTAATTGCCGCGCGATGCTTTCTTTTGTTGCCCGTGCGCTTTTATCGGCCACTTCGACTTCCGCTTTAAGCTTGTCGGCTTCGATCATCAATTCGAGCTCCTGATCCTCAAGTTTGCGGATTTCATTCTCGTACCGCTCAATTTCGTGACCAATCGCTCGAAATTCATCATTCTTTCGGGTTTGATACTGCTGGGTTTTGAGGCGCGCGATGCTTTCGGCGCGTGTGCCCACGTCGAGTTCCAGGTTTTTGCGGTCAACTTCCACCTGACGCGCTTTCTGCTTCAGGGTTTCCATGCTCGCTGCGGTGGCGGCGAGTTGCGACTCAAGATGAGCGCGTTCCAGCGGCACGGTTCTAATCTCAGCCTGGATGTGTCTGATCCTTTGTTGGCGATCTTGGAGAATGAGCAGCTGTTCCAGTTCCGAATGCACGAGCGCTCAACCTATTGATTCGACAAAGCGGCGTCAATCATTGGCCGGCAGGGCTGAGTTGATTCACGGCCTCGAGCACCTGCTCCGGGCGCGCGCGCACAGCAATGTTGTCAGTGAGGTTCACCCATCGGACGATGCCGTCGGAATCGAGCAGAAACTCGGCCGGCCGGGCAATGTCCGCTCCTTTTGGTCCTGCCCCGGAATGCAATACATCGTATCTGCGAATAACTTTCGCGTCCGGATCGGAAAGCAGCGGAAAAGTATATCCGAGCTTTTGCGACTGCCGCTTGCTGGCCTCTGGTGAATCGACGCTGATGCCGACAACTCGAATGCCGCGCGCGTCGAATTCCGAGAGCCGATGCTGGAAACTCCGCAACTCGGAGTTACAGAGGGGTCACCAAAACCCTCGATAGAAAATCAGGAGGGCCCCCTTTGAGTTGGAAAGCAAATCGCCTAGCCCGACAGGTTGTTTATTTTGATCGAGCAGGAAAAAATCAGGCGCTTTTTGCCCAATATGCGGGGCGCCAGCTGACGCCGGCACCTGATGCAGGACGTAGAAGATTACGTAGCTGAAAAACGCGACAAGAAGCACCGCAATGGCCGCGAAGATCGAGCCTAAAATTTTTCCGCGGTATGCCTGCGGCCGGCCGAACGCGCGGAACAGACCGACTATTAACAACGCAGCGCCAATTCCAAAGAGGAGAAAATTCGCCCAGGGAAAATCGCGCGTGATTGGAAACCGGGCGAAGAGCTCGTAAGAAAACAGCCCTGCGACGACGACCATGAAGCCGACCCAGATCGACCAGTTCCATTTTCGTTTCATATAGATTTGTTCGCCGTTAGGACGAACTCGTCCCGTGGCGAGCCGCCATTCGCAAAACCCAGCGATAGAGTGCGAATGTCATAGCCGCAAACGCAACGCCGCCCAAAATTCTTCCGGTGGTTTCAAATCCGGGACCAACCAATGCCAGTGGTTCTTTCGGATTGGAAAAACCAAGCTTATCGGCAAACGCGACCAATCCCGCGACGATGACCGCCAGGAGGCTTTCGCCGACGATCAATCCTGATGCCAAAAGCACACCGAGTTGCTTCGTAGCATCAGGCCGCCGCGTGCGTTCGGCGCGACGATCAAACATCCAGCCGACGATTGCGCCCACCGCTACCATCAATGTTGTTGAGGTGGGCAGGTAAATTCCCAGACCAACCGCCAACGGCGGAAGGCGCGGGCCATTTGCAGTACGCGCAAGAATCTCGTCCAGTACGATAATGCCAACGCCTATGAGCACACCAGTTACGATGAGACTCCAATCGATGTTGTGCGTGATCACGCCCTGGCCCAACGCGGAGATCAAGCCCGCTTGCGGCGCGGGCATTGCGCGCGCGGGATCTACACCCGGCACGCCGTTGAAACCATAGGCCCGATTTAAGAGATTCATCACCGGCGGAATAACAAATGCACCGGCGATCACTCCAATGACCAGCGCCCATTGTTGTTTTTCGGGCGTAGCATTAACAAGTTGACCGGTTTTAAGATCCTGGAGGTTGTTATTGGCGATTGAAGCGACTGCGAACACTACCGCTGTAACGAACAACGCGAATGCTACCAGCGCCTTGCCCGCGCCTGGCGCAACATGTGATTGGACCCCGAACACGAGTAGCAGTGCAGCAATCACCACCACCAGAATGCCAATGCCTGAGAGGGGGCTGTTTGACGAACCAATAAGCCCCGCCATGTAACCGCAAACCGCCGACACCAGGAAGCTGAGGATCACTACAAATACCACACCGCCGATCGCAAGCAGCCACGCGTGATCGCCCAATCCGCTAACCTGCGCGAAATTCCAAAGCAAATAGCCAACAGGAATCAGGCAGAGCAAAGAAACCAGTCCAACCGTACCGATCGGAATATCGCGCTCAGTGATGGGTAGCGCGTCGGCTCGGCCAGCTTTGCGAGCACGCGATGCCGCCATCGCACTCGTTAGGCCACCGACTACTGGCTTTATCAATTTGAGCAACGTCCAAATCGCCGAAACTCCGATTGCACCGGCGCCGACGAAACGGATCTTTGTACTCCATGTGTTTTGCGCAAGCGCGGCGGCCGCCGTTGTGAGATCACCGGCCAGAGCCGAAAAATGTGGCACGCCCCAACCCCAGCCAATGATTGCTCCAACAAGCATTGCGACTCCTACCCACAGCCCGACCAAATGGCCGATTCCTACAAACATGAAAGACAGGCCAAAATCGAAACCAGTGGCGGAACCTCTGCTGCCGAAACGGAAATATTCCGCCACATCGCTGGCAAAAATCTTTGTCTGGACGATCACATAAAATATCGCGGACGCGATCGAGCCCCACAGAACCGCGAGCATGCCCGCGCGGCCATGCTCAACATCGTGCGCACTTGCAGAGTCGCCGCTGCTTCCGACTTTTAATACTTCGGCGCAGGCGACTCCCTCCGGATACGGGAGGTCTGAATTCGTCACCAATGCGCGCCGCAATGGGATAGAATACATCACCCCGAGAATCCCGCCGAGCGCGCAGATCCAAAACGATGTCCAGAATGGAAAATCGCTCCAGTAACCGATCATGATCAGGCCCGGCAGCACGAAAATAATCGATGAAAGCGTGCCCGCTGCCGAAGCGACCGTTTGCACGATATTGTTTTCCTGGATTGTCGCGTTGCGAAAACCGCGCAGAATCGCCATCGAAATTACGGCAGCCGGGATTGAAGTCGAAAAAGTGAGGGCGGCTTTGAGCCCGGCGTACACATTCGCCGCGGTGAACACCAGCGTGATAATGATGCCAATGATGAGACCGCGTATTGTAAGTTCAGCGACTCCCGTTGGGCGATGCTGTTGAGGGGCATGGACAGCAGGGCTTGAGAGATCGCGCGGTTCCATTGTGAACGAATTCAGCCTTACGGAGGTCGGTGAGAGCGGAGGATAGAGCGGAATTGCCGAATGGGTCAAGCCGATCTGCTCAGGCAGATTGGAAGTAGGGGCGGGCCGGCCACCAGCCGCCAGGGAACCGCGCGAAGGCGCGCCGGCTCCATGGCAATTTCACTCAGTGCGGCGGACGCTGGCGTCTCCTTCAGAACCTCTCCACCGGCGAAATTTGCCGCTCGGGTATTACTACGCTGGCGTCTTCTTCACCGACCACCGCACTGCGGAGATCCGCGATCTCCTGGTTGATCTCCTGAAACGCGTTCTCAGAGAATTTGTAAGGTGGCGAAAGATTTTCCTTAAACTCGCTTACGTACTGCTGTGCACGTTCGATTTGATCGGAAGGCAATGAGCCGAGGATTTGGCGCACCGTTTCAATTTCAGGTACGCGGTGGCAAAGCATTACGATGTCGTTTCCAGCGTCTATGGTGCACCGAATGGTTTCGTCTAAACGATATCCCGTCAGAATCGCGCCCATGTCGAGATCGTCAGTCATGACCAGGCCGCCGAAACCAAATTCGTTCCGCAACAAATCTGTAACAATGCGGCGCGACACCGTAGCCGGCGTGGGCTGCGATTCGAAACACGGATACCAACCGTGGCAAATCATCATGCTGTCCATAATCCCTTCTTCGAGGTAGGAGCGATTGACATCAATCGCCCCGGGACGGTTCGGTGAACCGCCCCTGCCCATGAATGCTCGAAAGACAGCCAGCTCATTCTGATCAAGCTCTTCCCGGGTGCGGTCGATCCGGGGCAATTGGTAATGAGCGTCGGAAGTTGCAGCCGAGTAACCGGGAAAATGTTTACCGCAGCTGGCGATTCCCTGCGCTCTCATTGCCTGGTTGAACGCACCAGCGTTTCGCACCACCTGGTCGACGGTTTTCCCATAGCACCGCCCGCGCAACGAGTTCTCAGCGTCGTCATCAAACGAAATGTCGAGCACCGGACACAAATCGAGATTGAACCCGAAAAGACGCAGCAAACGTCCAGTGATATCGCCGTGTTGCCGGATCAGATCGATATCGTTTTTGTTGCGTAATTGCTGAGCGTTCGGGGGTTCATTTCCGATCAAACGCAGTCGGGAAACGCGTCCGCCTTCCTGATCGATAGTGATGATTGGCTCGACGTCGCTCAGGTCGCGCAAATCATCGATTAGTTTTCGGAGTTGCGCCGCGCTCTCGAGATTGCGTCCAAAAAGAATGTATGCCCCCGGTTGAACGCGCCGAAACAAACGGGCTGTTTCCGCATCGAGTTCTTTGCCGGGAACACCCGTCATGATCAATTGCCCAAGCATATCTGCCTTCATGGCGCGCAAAGATGAACGCTCAAGTGGTCTCCGGCAAGCGTCTCGCGCGGAAGGCGCTCAATATTCAACCCCTGAACAGAGATTTTCAGTGAAGAAGTGCCTGCGCTTCGCCCCAGATGCGCTTGAGCAATTCTCCCGCAGGTTCGGCACGCGCGAGTGCGGCGGATTGGCCTGCCCACACCTGCATCCGTTGCAGGTCGCCCGTGTGTTGCGCGTTGTTGCGCATCGGATTCGTTAGGCCGCGCTGTACGGGATATGGCGCCGGTACCGGCGCCGAAGCTTCTGCCGCGGCGCGCGCATAATCAGTCGCAATCGTCCGGCCCGGGCGACCACTGAATGCGCGACTGATCATTGTGCATTCCGGTGTCGTTTCGGACAAGGCACTCGCCCATGCGGGATGCAAATTCGCTTCGGGACAGCGTAGAAATCCGGTTCCAATCATTGCCGCGCTCGCACCAAGAGTCAGCGCCGCCGCCACACCCCGTCCGTCTGCAATTCCGCCGGCTGCAATCACTGGGACGTGTACCGCGTCGACCACTGCAGGGATCAGTGCCATCAAACCGATGAGTTCGCGTTCCGCTTTCAGTGCGTCGAATGCGCCTCGATGTCCGCCCGCTTCCATTCCCTGGGCAATTACAGCGTCAGCGCCCGCTGCTTCTGCGGCTTTCGCCTCTGTGACCGTAGTGGCCGTTGCGAACCATGCGATTCGTCGTGACCTCGCTTCGCGCACGAACCCGGCCGGATACAATCCCATGATCGACGAAATTGCAATGGGTTGAATCTCCAGCAGCGTTTCGCATTGCGCTTGGAAATCTTGCAGCACAATGTCGCCCGCGTCTGCGGGAACAGCTGGTCCCCATTGCTCCAGAAAGCGGCGCACCTCCGCCTCATGCGCCGGGTCGCGAATCGGCGGCGGATCGGGAATCCAGAGATTCATTTGGAACGGGCCACTCGAGCCGGACCGGAACTTCGCCGCCCAGGTTTCCATTTCCCTGGGATCGAAAAGCAAAGCGCCGCATCCGCCCATGCCGCCTGCATTTGCCACCGCGATGGAGAGCGACGGCGGACAAGCGCCCGCCATCGGTGCTAATAAAATTGGAATTTCCAGACCGAACCGTTCACAGAATTCCCTGGGGACGCGTATCTTCATCTTGAATGAAACCGTATGCTTTGAACGGAAAGATTTTTCTCATTTCGTCAATCCCTTCAGCACTTCACGAAACGCTGGCCTAACCAGTAATGCGGCGCTGCGCGACTCGATACATCAAAGGTCCCGCGGCAATTGCGATCGCTGTGCCGATAATTGCTGGCAAACCGTATTCACCGTCGGCGAACGACACGCAAACCACGCACAATAGCACTATGATTGGCAACGAAGCGAGAACTGTGACGCCCCTATTACCCAGTGGAATTCGGAACGAGCCGCGCAATGTCGGTTCGGTTTTACGAAGTTGAATCAGCGCACCAAACTCGAGGAAAAGCGCAACCGAATAGAGAAGCACATCGGCAACGATTAGTTTCCCAAACGCGACCAGAGCGAAAAGCGAATAGAAAACCGCTGAGACAATGACCGCTGTTCGCGGTGTACCGTTCACAGCCAATCGCGCCAGGGCTTTGGGCAGTAAACCATCGTCTGCCAGCACGAATGGAATTCTCGAGTAGCCAAGCAGCAGCGCGTTAAAAAGCGCAAGCGCGCTGATCATTCCGCCGAGCGCAATCCAGATTGCGATCCAATACCCCGCATTGCCAGCAGCTGAGTTGGCGATCTGCGGCCAGCCACCTTCAGTCCAGGTGGTCCAATCGCTCGCACCGAGCGTCGTTAGCAATGGAACGAAGTAGCCGATTGTGACCAGCGGTAACGCGAAAGCGAGCGCGCGCGGATATGTTCGTGATGGATCTTTGACCTCGCCTTGCACAGTCGAAGGATTATCCCAGCCGATGTAATTCCACAGCGCAATCGAGATGCCGACAGCTAAACCGCCAAGCCCACGAGCGTGCTCGGAAGAAAACGGTTGCCATGGAATATGAGTAATGCGCGGTGCACTCGCGATCGACAGAGCAAGAAAGCCGAGCATGATGAAGCAGCCGGCAATAATGGAAGTGCGCGTGACGTTCACTGAGCCGCGGATGTTGATCCATGCGGCGCCCCAAATGATTGCAAGCGAGATGAGCCACTCCGCTTGTGGATCCAAGCCCGGGATGAAGTAGCGCAAGTATTGATTGAACAGCACGGGATAAATCGCCATGTCCACCAGCGAATACACCCACGTGACCCAGCCATTCTGAAACGCCCAAAACCGGCCAAAGGCGCGATCGACCCAACGATAATAACCGCCTTCTTCCGGTAACATGCTCGCGAGCTCGCCGACAATCAGCGCTTCCGGCACAGACCAGATCAGCGGGACGAGCGCCAAAATGAGCAAACCGAGCCCGGGGCCGACCGAGTGAATCAGTGTTTCGGTGGTGTACGGGCCACCAGAAGTAGAGAAGTAGAGAACAAAGACGAGTCCAAGCGTTCCGATCGCGCGCGGAAGTTTTTGCTTCATGGATCACCTCAGCATGATGAAGCGGATAAATGTCTCAGGAAGACAGGAACTCGGGAAACATCTTTCTGACAAACAGGCATGATCCCGAGAAGAACATTTTTGTTCTTCGCCTCGAGCGGGACTCTGTGTTGTGGTAAAGAATATCTTCGTAACATTGTGTCCTTTGTGATCCTTCGTGACCTTCGTGTGAAATCAGGTAGCCGTTAGGCTGATTATGGCGCGATTCACAAGATTGCTGATCGGCATAAACATCGCGGTTTTCGCAGTTGAAGCGATAACCGGCCCTGGATTGTTTGCCACATTCGCGCTCTGGCCTGTTGGGCATTTTGCTGTCGGACAGTTCGACACTCCGGTGGGATTCAAGCTGTGGCAGCTGATCACATGTGGCTTTCTTCATGCCAATTTTCTCCATTTAGCGATCAACATGTACGCGCTTTGGATGTTCGGCTCTGATGTCGAACGGACACTCGGATCGCGGCACTACCTGACGCTTTATTTTGCTTCCCTGCTTTTTTCCAGCGCCACTCAGTTACTGGTCGTCTCAATGATGACATCGTCCGGAGTTTATCCAACTGTCGGCGCGTCAGGCGCGATCTTTGGAATTCTACTGGCGTTCGGTCTTCTTTTTCCGCGGCGCACTATCGTCCTGTTGATTCCGCCAATTCCAATGCCAGCGATCGTATTCGTAATCCTCTACGCGCTTCTCGAACTGTTTAGCGGAGTTTTCGGAACCAATCAGGGCGTCGCACATTTTGCACATCTTGGCGGGATGATAGGTGCTTATCTTACGCTTCGACACTGGCGCAAACGCGAACGCGTCGCTTACTATCAATAGTCTCATCAGGAAGTCGGCGCGGCCTCAGGTTGGTATCGATTTCTAAACGAACGGATCAGAACAACTTCACGATCTGAATTGGACGAGGCGAAACAGAGAACCCGAACCGGGTCGACCAGGGCTCACGCGGCGCTACGCAGGTCTGCCTATATCATTGCGCTGTGCTGTGTGGCTGCGATCGGTGGATTCCTGTTCGGGTTCGACAGCGGCGTGATTAACGGCGCCGTTGATGCCCTGGCAAAAGCTTTCGGCACAGACGCGGCCGGAACGGGCTTTGCCGTTGCATCTGTATTGCTAGGCTGCGCCGTCGGCGCGTTTGGCGCAGGTAGATTGGCTGATTCTCTTGGTCGGCGCCCGACCATGCTTTTGAACGCAATCGTATTTCTGGTGACAGCGCTAGCTACGGGTGCCGCTAGCTCGGCCGCGGTATTCATCGCGGCCAGGATCACAGCGGGGTTGGCAATCGGTGGCGCCAGCGTGTTAGCGCCGATGTACATCGCGGAAGTCGCTCCCCCGCATATGCGAGGCAGACTGGCATCGCTCCAGCAAATGGCAATTGTGGTGGGGCTGTTTACCGCATTTTTAAGCAATGCGATTCTCGCCAGAGTTGCCGGCGGAGCGAGCGAACCCTTTTGGTTTGGCGCACTGACGTGGCGTTGGATGTTTTGGATGGAAGCGTTGCCTGCGGCGGCATTTTTGTTAGGCAGCGTGATAATTCCCGAATCGCCGCGCTATCTGGTTTTCGTGCGCAAACACGAGCAAGCGCGAAAAGTCTTCGCGCGAATTGGGGACGATGCCGATCGACTTGTGCAGCAGGTCGAGCAGAGCCTCGAGGCTGAACGCCGTCCGCGTCTATCGGATCTTATTGTTCCTGGAACGAAGCGAATCGCTCCGGTCCTCTGGGTGGGAATGGGTTTGGCGGTTTTTCAGCAATTCGTCGGCATCAACATCATTTTCTATTTTGGCGAAATTTTGTGGAAAGCAGCTGGCGCGACCGAACAATGGGCTCTGCGCATTAACGTGCTCACCGGCCTGGTCAACATCCTCGCGACGATTCCGGCCATCATGCTCATTGATCGCATCGGCCGGAGACCGTTACTGCTCGTCGGGTCGATTGGGATGACTCTGACGCTCGGTGCAATGGCAGCTGTATTCGCCATGGCTGGTGTCGGCCCTGATGGCAAGCCAATGCTAAGTCATATGGCCGCGGTATCCGGACTGGTTGCCGCAAACCTGTACATCGTTGCGTTCGCCATGTCGTGGGGGCCGGTAATGTGGGTGTTGTTAGGCGAAATGTTCCCAAACGAAATTCGAGGAGCGGCTCTCGCTATTTCGGGCGCGACCAATTGGCTGGCGAATTTCACCGTTACCGTCAGTTTTCTACCGCTGTTGAAGGCGATCGGCCTGACCGGCGCTTACGCTTTCTATGCCGTAGCCGCAGCGATTTCGCTCCCATTCGTCTGGCTTACCGTGCGAGAGACAAGAGGGAAACCACTGGAGCAAATGAAGGATACGCTTACCTGAGCCACCTGTCAGATCCGCGCGCAAGTATCCGGAATGGGGTTGTCATGAGGCGATTCGCAGAAGGCGATCACATTTAATGAGAAATTGCCCAGCGTCTCGTCCCTCAAGAGCGATTTAGATTTGGAGCGATTCGACAGCTCCAGTATGACTGGTTCCGACACAGACAAAAAAACGGACGTAATAGATGAATTTAGCGGTTCCACGGAGGCGGAAGAAGGCTTGCGCGCAACCGAGGAGCAGCTACGCACGATCGCAGACAACGTTCCGCAGCTCATCTGGACTAATCTACCGAATGGCCAGGCGGATTATTTTAATAAACGGTGGTATGAGTTCACCGGACTAAGCTATGAACAATCACGGGGCCCTGGCTGGCAGGCAGTTGTTCACCCCGAGGATGCGCCCGCATCAACGAAATCGTGGCAGGAAGCGCTGTCCGCCGGCGAAGTATTCGACTGCGAGTACCGACTGCGAAACGCAGATGGACAATATCGGTGGTTCATCGGCCGCAACGTTCCTTTGAAAGATCGACAAGGTCGCGTGCTGAGTTGGTTCGGCTCGGCCACTGACATAGAGCGGTTAAAAGAGGCTGAAGCGAACGTCCATCAGGCCCGCGAGCGTTTCGAACTGCTGGTCGAAGGGGCGAAAGATTACGCCATGTTCATGCTCGATCTCGATAACCGCATCACTTACTGGAGTGCCGGTGCCGAACGTCTTTTTGGCTGGTCGCGGAGCGAAGCGGAAGGCAAATCGGGTGAGCTCATCTTCACGAAAGAAGATAGAGCAAAGGGGGCCGTGGAACACGAGATCGGCATGGCAATGCGAGAAGGCTGCGCGCCCGATCGACGCTGGCACAAACGCCAGGACGGTACGCGCTTGTGGATCGACGGCGTGATGACGCGCCTGGATGATGAAAACGGTCAACCGCGCGCTCTGGCGAAAATCGCGCGCGATGCGACGCAGCAAAAAGAAAATGAAGAAGCATTGATCTACGCACGCGATCAGCTCGAACAGCGCGTCATGGAGCGCACCGCCGATCTCATAGCGACAAACAGAGAGCTCAGAAACACCATGGCCGAGCGCGAACGACTCGAGCGCGAGTTGCTCGACATCAGCGAACGTGAACGCAATCGCATCGGGCACGAGTTACATGACGTCCTTTGCCAGGAACTCACCGCGACGGCGCTCTTCCTGAAATCGACAAGCAGCAAGATCAAGGATGCAGAGGCGGCACGAAGCTTGAACGAAGCAGCTGATATTGTGAACCGCAACGTCGCCGTCGCGCGCGACCTCGCACGCGGTTTACAACTGGATGTGGTCGGCACGGGCGGACTCATTGATGCGTTGCGCGCGTTGTGCAAGCAAACCAACGAGCACCCGAAAATTCGTTGCAGCCTCAAAGTCCCGAAGATCGTACGCATTGCCGACGAAGTACTCGCTCTGACTGTCTATCGCGTCGCGCAGGAAGCAGTGCGCAACGCTGTCGTTCATGCGGACCCGACCGAAATTATCATTTGCATCGAGCGTGAGCCCGGCCTTGTCCGCCTCGTTGTGGAAGACGACGGCAAAGGCTTTAAGCCTCGCAAAAGCGGCAAGGGGCTTGGTCTCAGCATTATGAAATACCGGGCGGGTGCGCTCGGCGGAACGTTGAGGATCGATCCGCGCCCGAAGCGCGGCACCAAAGTCACCTGCGAAGTGCCGGCACAGGCTGCAGGACGTGCGAAACAGAAAAAATAAATCGCTCCACCTCGCGCGATACAGGCTGAGTCGACCAAATCGGCAGACTAAACCCGTGACTCAGCCGTTCGGTCCACTCGCGATTCGCGATATCGAATTCGCAAACAGGTCTTTGTCTCGCAATTCCGAAAGACTTGAGCATTTATGGCCGCTGAAGAAAATGCGGCTATGAATGACGACCTCCTGCAACGATTCCTGCGCTACGTTCGCGTGGATACTCAGTCGGACGAGACAAGTGACACATTTCCGAGCACGTCAGGTCAGTTGGTGCTGCTGGAGATGCTAAAGCAGGAACTGAATGAACTGGGAGCAGCGGATGTGCAGATGACAAAGCATGGCTACGTCATGGCCAGCATACCTGCGAACACGCGCAAAACTGGAGTACCCACGGCCGCCTTTTTCGCTCACGTGGATACGGCACCAGACTGCTCCGGCAAAGATGTTAAACCTATTCTCCACCGGAAATACGACGGTGGAGTTATTAAGTTCCCGGACAATCCCAGGCTAACTCTGGATCCCGCTACGTCGCCGGAGCTTCGTACGGCTGTCGGCAAAGACGTTGTTACCGCCAGCGGCACGACGTTGCTTGGTTCGGACGATAAGTCAGGTGTGGCGGTAGTCATGACTCTGGTCGAGACGTTGCTCCGGGAGACGAAACGGAAACATGGACTGGTTAGAGTCTGTTTCACTCCCGATGAAGAGATCGGCCGTGGCGTGAACAAACTGGACCTGCAAATGCTTGGAGCGGATGTCGGCTACACTCTGGATGGCGGTCCGCCGGGGGAGATTTGCTGGGAGACGTTTTCCGGTGATGCGGCGGAGGTCACCATTGATGGCGTTACCACTCATACCATGGAGGCGAGAGCCAAAGGGATGGTGAACGCGGCGTATCTCGCAGGCAAACTTCTGGCGGCGTTACCGCGTGAACGCCTCGCGCCGGAGACAACAGAGAAGCGAGAGGGCTTCATTCACCCAATAAGTGTCGAGGGTCGGACTGAGCGGGCCATCGTGAAATTCATCTTGCGCGATTTCGAATTAGATGGGCTGGCGGCGAAAGGCGAAATCGTCAAAGGCCTTTGCCGGGGATTACAAGTCGCTGAACCGCGGGCGCGTGTTCGCTGCAAGATCCGCAAACAATATCGCAACATGGCTTACTGGCTGCGCAAAGATATGCGCCCGGTTGAGCTGGCTCGCGAGGCCTTCACGGCCGCTGGACTCAAACCATATGACCATGTCATCCGCGGCGGCACCGACGGCTCGCGCCTTACCGAACTGGGCCTCCCCACGCCCAACCTGTTTTGCGGCGAGCACAACGCGCATGGCCCGCTCGAATGGGTGGCGGTGCAGGATATGGAGTCGGCCGTCACAGCATGCGTTCGCCTCGCTGAGTTGTGGGAACAGAAGGGTTGAGTTGGAATTTCTTCCTCGCGACAGACACGGCAAGAATTTTGGAGTACGGCTTCGTTAATCGCCTCATTCGGAGATGGCGATCGGCGGCCGGTTCAGCGAGCAGTAGACCCGCGCGAGTTCACAGCGTGCATTGCAAGCCTAACTTGTCGCAACGCGCGATGTGCTAGACGATGGTGTTGGCATGGCTCACCTGTTCGATCCGCTCACGATCCGCGATCTGAAATTCGCTAATCGGATTTTTGTCTCTCCGATGTGTCAATACTCAAGCACTAATGGACTTGCTAATGACTGGCACCTCGTGCATCTCGGCGGCCGTGCAGTCGGTGGCGCGGGACTCGTGCTGACAGAAGCTACGGCGGTTCTGCCGGAAGGCCGTATCAGTCCGCAAGATCTCGGCATCTGGAGCGACGATCACGTCCCGGCGCTAAAGCGCATCGTTCGTTTCATTCATGAGCAGGGCGGCGTTGCAGGGATGCAACTGGCGCACGCTGGTCGCAAGGCGAGCACGCGGCGGCCGTGGGAAGGCGACGGCGCGATTCCAGAGAATCAAGGTGGATGGAAAAACGTCACGGCGCCGAGCGCGATTCCGTTCGCCGAAAATTATTCGATGCCTCAGGCGCTTACGCATGATGGCATTCGCGAAATCATCGCTGCATTTGCCGCAGCGGCGCGTCGTGCATGCGATGCCGGGTTTCGTGTCATCGAAATACACGGCGCGCACGGTTATCTTATTCACGAATTTCTTTCGCCACTAAGCAATGAAAGGACCGATGATTACGGCGGATCGTTTGAAAATCGCACGCGGATGCTACGCGAGGTCGTGCAAGCCGTGCGCACATCATGGCCAAAAGGCGCCCCGTTGTTCGTGCGGATTTCAGCAACCGATTGGATCGACGGTGGCTGGGATTTGCAAGAATCAATCGCGCTCGCCCGCGAGTTGAAAAAACTTGGCGTCGATCTGATTGATTGTTCGTCCGGCGGCACCGTCCCGCACGCGAAAATTCCGGTGGGCGCCGGTTATCAAACCGTCTTTGCGCAGCGCATTCGTGAAGAAGCCGACATCCTTACCGGCGCAGTCGGCATGATCACATCTCCCGCGCAAGCAGAACACGTCATCAACAGCGGGCAGGCCGACGCGATCCTCATGGCGCGCGAATTTTTGCGCGAACCCTATTGGCCGTTAAGAGCGGCGCAGGAACTTCGCCAATCCGTTTCATGGCCGGTGCAATATCTCCGCGCCGCGCCAAGCGACGCGCACGCGCGCGTTCCAGTCAATCTGGAAAAGCTGAAATCCTGCTTCGAAGAACAACATGCCATCCCTGAGCGGCGATGACGGATGGTCCAAGACAACTGGAGGTGAATCGCTGGCGGCGAACCAGTCGGGTCAGGCGACATGGTCTCGCGGCCATGTGGCGATTTTCCCTGCCAAAGAGTCGTTAAGTCCCCTTTTGCGTCGCGAATAGGATCTGCCATGCATTCACCACAGCGAGCAAACAGCTGGTATTTAGCGAGAGCGGCCGGAAGAATGCTGCTGCTTCACGCCAGCGGAGTGCGAACCCAACTGTTTAATCGCAGCAGGCTGAGGCGCTCGAACTTTTCCACTTTCAACTTCGCGCAACAATCGTCGCAACGATTTGCAATCGAGTTGGCGAACTTGAATCAAGTGATCCATCAAATGGGAATTGCCGCTCCCTAGACCGACGCCAAGCTGCTTTTTGATCGCACTGGTCTTTGCCAGCGCTGATTCGGTCTGCCGCAGACGCTCACGTAATATGCCGGCTACGGCCGGCAGCGAGACCAGGTCAAGAAAGAGGAGAGCCGGATAAATCGTTTGGGCTACCGTTCCTTCCTCCTGGAATCGCTGGAGCAAAAGGTTCTGAAACCGTTTTCGACCCTGACGTGTGATTCGGTAAATCGTGCGTTCGCCCCCGCGCGCGACCTTCTGCTTTTTTGTCGGCGCAATATCGCCGGATTCGACGAGTCGCCGCACGGCATAATAGAGGGTGCCGACATCGACATCGGTGTAACACTCGACCAGAGCGTTATTGAGCCGCCGCTTGATTTCATAGGGGTGGAAGTCTCCGCGGTGAAGGACGCCAAGGATATAAAATTCGGCTTTCATATTTTGAATGTAATATTACAATTAAACTATTATGGAAACCATACCCTTGCCACACGCTCAGGCCAATGTGTCCTCCGGCCATGCCATCTTTAAGACCATAGGCATCGTCTTAGCAGCCCTGGTTACCTGGTTTTTAGTGGCCACCGTGCTAAATCTGGCACTGCGCGCCTGGTGGCCACATTACCATGATGCCGAAGTTGCCTTCAATTTTAGCCTTGGAATGAAGCTCGCCCGGCTCCTCTTGGGCGCCATCTCTTCTGTCGCCGCTGGATTTGTGGCCGCGTCGATCGCGAACGGCAGAATGAGAGCAGCCATGCTCACCGGGATCGTATTGCTTGCTCTCTTCATTCCGGGTCACTACCGGCTTTGGGATAAATTCCCGGTCTGGTATCACCTGACGTTCCTGGTATCGCTCCTTCCGCTTGTATTGTTTGGCGCGGCCTTAAATCATAGAGCAGGTCGAAAAGTGGATTAGTCGATTTTTTCTTTCGGGAGAGACGAAGGATCACCTCATGCAATGTCACCATCGATTTCTGTCGATCGCTACAGCCGACTTGATCGACCGAGCATCGAAGTAGCTCAATTGGTAGAACAAGCGGGTCGCTAATTCGCCGGCTTGGGAGCGCTCATGCTTTTGCTGTAGAATCCAGACCGGTCAAAGCAGCAAACACGTCGTTTCCCGGCCGCGAGCATTGAGCAGGTATTTTTAATCCGGCGCGCGCGAGTCTCCGGCTGCCTGGCAGAGCTGATCCAGTGGATCCAATCCCTACGCGCATTGGGCGTGATATCGGACCACAATTTTCTCGCCTTCGGATCAGCGGCCACGAAAGCTTTTCGCAGATCTCCGGGGACTTCCGGTTCCGGTTCGTTTGTATCAGGCGCAATTTCGAGTGTGACAAAGTCGCCGGCCTGTGCGCCCGCAGCTTCCGACAGCTTCCGGTTTACTTTGAGCCAATGACTTTTTTGGCCGTCTGGCTCCAGCACGGCTTGAAAGGGACAACCATTAATAGTGCCTTCGATCGGCGTGATCCCGCGTGAAGGAAGTTTCGCACTGGCGTTCCCTGGCAGGATGAGAAAGGTCCAGGAGTTCCCCTTCTCGCACTCCGCCGGCCGCAAAAGTTTCGCCTTAAAACAAATCTTGGTCTTGCTCATCTTGCTGAATAGCACTTTTAAAATATCGGCCAAGCGATACTCGTTTGCGCTCGCTTGACCGCAGTTGGTCGCGCCGCCAGGAGACTGAGATCGCAGTTCGACGTGCAGTATGTCTTTTCCGCATGTGCAAACGTTGGATCGCCGCGCGCCAGACATTGTCCATCTCGGCAACAGCAACGAAGTAGCGCAGGTGACGCAATTCCACTGCTCTGGAGAGTATGCCTGGTGCCTATGCTGAGGCAAGAAACATGGTCTTTCTCAAGAGTGCTTCGGCTGCCCATCCTTCTAAATCAAATGAGAGAAGTTATGACGACAATCCAAAGGATCACGGCGCATATGTTGGCACGCCTCAGAAATGAACCCGCTTCGGCGAATGGGACCAGGCGCACGGCAGAGTGGCAACCAGGAATGGAAACGATCCCCGGCCTTTCGCAGCGGAAGCTTCGTTTGTTCTTCGCTCGTTCGGAAATTCAGTGCGACGCAAGTCGGATCAAATTCCCCGTAAGACAGACGGCTCAACGTCATGTTCCCGCTCGACATCTAAACGCAACCGGCGATAACAAAAGTATGAGGCGAATGGTTCTCGTGAGCTCTGTGCTAATTTGTGGATCGTTGTTTGTCGGTTGCTCGCGTAAACCGGCACAGACCGCTCAGTCTCCGCCGGAAGTGCTCGTGACAACAGTTACACCACGGGACGTGCCGCGAGTGCTCGAACGCGTCGCGACATTGGATGGCTTCATCAACGCCAACATCAACGCGCAGGTTCAAGGCTACATCGTTTCGCGCGACTACCAGGAAGGCGGCGTTGTAAAAAAAGGTGACCTCCTTTTTCAGATCGATTCTCGCCCGTACGAAGCCGCATTGGCGCAGGCCAAGGGAACTCTGGCAAAGGATAAAGCCAATCAGGTGAAAGCAGACGCGGACGAGAAACGCGCGATGGACTTGTTCAACAAAAAAGTGATCAGCGACCAGGAGCGAGATACTGCCACTGCCGCGGCCCAAGCGGGCAGAGCGAACATCCAAGCGGACGAAGCCGCCGTGATGCAAGCCGAACTAAATCTAGGATACACTCGAGTTATTTCGCCGATCGATGGCGTCGCTGCCATCGCTACCGCGCAGGTGGGCGATCTGGTCGGCCCCACCACCGGAACGCTGACGACGGTGTCTCAAATTGACCCGATCAAGGCTGTTGTCACTGCAGGTGAAGCGCCTTTCACGGATTTCGTTACTCGCCACCCCGATCCCACTGAGCGTGCGGAATATGTAAAGACTCTCCAGTTCGATCTGATCCTTGGCAACGGGAGTGTGTACCCGCAAAAAGGAAAATTCTATGCACTTGATCGCAGTCTCGACCCAAAGACTGGCTCGATCCGTTACGAAGTGACGTTTCCAAATCCAGGAAATATTTTGCGGCCCGGACAGTTTGGGAAAGTGCGCTTCGTAGCCGACATCAAGAAAGGCGCAATGGTGATTCCGCAGGAAGCGGTAAACGAGTTGCAGGGAAGTTATCAGGTCGCCGTTGTCGACCAGAACAACAAGGTTAGTATTCGCCCGGTACAAATGGGCGAACGCATCGGTGCGATGTGGGAAGTCACTGAAGGCCTGAAGGCCGGCGACAAAGTTGTTGTTCAAGGACTTCAAAAAGCGCGCGAAGGATCCACTGTCACCACAAAAGACTGGACCCCTTCACCCGACGCTTTGGTTTCAAAAGCAGACCAGCAAAATAAGCCCTAACAAATGTCAGAGTTCTTCGTCAGGCGTCCGATCGTCGCAATTGTCATCGCGATCCTGATGACATTGATTGGCGGCGTCTGCATTCTGGCGTTGCCGATCGCGCAATATCCAAAAATTGCGCCGCCGGAAATTCAAGTGCAAACGCACTACACGGGAGCGGATGCGCTCACGATCGAGCAAGCGGTCGCGGCGCCGATCGAGCAGCAGATGAGTGGCGTCGATAACATGAACTACATGTATTCGATCAACTCGAACAGCGGCGACATCCGATTGATCGTAAACTTCGATGTCGCCACCGATCCGAACATCGATCAGGTGCTGACACAACTCAGGGTGGCCCAAGCGCAATCGCAATTGCCCGCAGACGTTAATAACTACGGCATCACCGTTAAGAAATCGACAACGGCGCCACTGATGCTGATCGCGCTCTATTCGCCCAAAGGCAGCTACGACGGAACCTTTCTCGCCAATTACGGCTACATCAATCTCTTCGATCCACTGACGCGGGTGCCGGGAATTGGCAATGTGCAGATTTTCGGTGCTGGCCAATACGCTATGCGGCTCTGGGTGAAGCCCGACCAGCTGGCGAAGCTCGGCATCACTGTGCCGGACATTATCACCGCAGTGCAAAAGCAGAACACGGTGAATCCCGCCGGCCAGATCGGCGGCGAACCGATTCCAAGCGGACAGAAATTCACTTATGCCGTGCGCGCCCAGGGACGATTGCAAACACCGGAAGAATTCGGCGAGATTGTCGTTAGGGCGAATCCGGACGGTTCATTTGTGCGGGTCAAGGACATCGCGCGCATCGATCTCGGCGCGCAAACTTACAACTTGAGGGGCAGGCTAAACGGACAACCCTCGGCGATTCTCGCTGTCTATCAGTTGCCCGGAACCAATGCAGTTAAAACGGCGGAAGGCGTGCGCAAGCTGATGGCGGAAGCAAAGCAGCGGTTTCCGGCGGACATGGATTTCGCTGTCTCGCTGGATCAAACCCTCTCAGTTACCGAAGGATTGAACGACATTGTTAAGACGTTGTTCGAAGCGCTCGCTTTGGTCGTCGTCGTTGTGTTCATCTTCCTTCAGAACTGGCGCTCGACGCTGATCCCGCTGTGTGCGGTGCCGGTTTCGTTGCTCGGCACGTTTGTAGTATTCCCGTTATTCGGATTCTCGATCAACACGCTTTCGCTTTTCGGACTTGTGCTCGCCGTTGGGCTTGTGGTTGACGACGCGATCGTCGTTGTCGAAGCAGTTGAGCGTCACATTGAAGAAGGAATGTCGCCGCGTGACGCGACACTTCAGGCGATGCGCGAAGTCTCCGGAGTAGTGATCGGCGTCGCACTCGTACTTTCGGCCGTGTTTATTCCTACGGCATTTCTTCCCGGGATTACCGGCAGGTTATATCAACAGTTCGCACTCACGATTGCTATCTCCGTTATTTTCTCCGCGTTCAACGCCCTCTCGTTGAGCCCGGCACTTTCAGCACTGCTGCTCCGCCCGCGAAAGAAAACGCGTGGTCCGGTTGGCTGGTTTTTCGATCGATTTAATCGTGTCTTCGGCGTCGTAACACACGGTTATGTCAACTGGTCGCGCCTCGCCATTCGAAAAGCAGTGATCAGCTTTGCGTTGCTCGCGGTGCTCGCCGTCGGCGCGGGACTGTTTGGATCGCGACTGCCGAGTGGCTTTTTACCGGAAGAGGACCAGGGCTACATATTTCTCGCGTTGCAATTGCCGGACGCAGCATCGCTAGAGCGAACCGATGCCGCCTCTCGAAAGATCGAAGAAATGCTCAGCAAAACTCCGGGCGTCCAGTACACGACCAGCGTGATCGGATTCAGTTTGCTTAGCCTGGTGCAAAATACTTATAGCGCGTTTTTCTTTGTCACCTTCAAGCCCTGGAGCGAACGAACCAGGCCGGAAGAACAGTATGACGCCATCAAGGCGAACATTAACAAACAGCTCGCCGGACTTACCGAAGGTATTGCCTTCGCGTTTCCGCCACCGGCGATTCCGGGCGTGGGCACTTCCGGTGGGTTCCAGTTCATTTTAGAAGATCGCGCCGGCAAAGACGTGGCCTTTCTCGCCCAAAATCTCAAGACGTTTCTGGACGCAGCCCGTAAGCGGCCGGAGCTAGGGACCCTTATTCCGACGTTTCTGCCGAACGTTCCGCAGGTTTTCGTTAACGTCGATCGCGACAAAGTCACAAAGCAAGGCATCGATCTCGGCCAGGTCTATCAGACCCTCCAGACATTCATGGGCGGTTTTTTTGTGAACTACTTCAATCGGTTCGGACGAACATGGCAGGTGTATATAGAGGCCGAAGGCGATTATCGCACCGACGCAAAAAACGTGGGTCAATTCTTTGTGCGCAACGCCAATGGCAACCCGGTTCCACTCGATGCTATTTCAACTATCCAGAACACCGCCGGTCCGGAATTTACTTTGCGTTACAATGAATACCGTGCGGCCCAGATCAACGGTTCTGCCGCGCCTGGTTATAGCTCGTACCAGGCGATGAACGCGCTCGAGGAAACTTTTCGCCAAACAATGCCTAACGAGATGGGCTACGACTACCTTGGCCTGTCGTTTCAGGAAAAGAAAGCTCAGCAGGGCGTATCGCCGACCGTTGTGTTCGGAATGTCGCTCATTTTCGTGTTCCTGATTCTCGCCGCACTTTACGAAAGCTGGTCGCTTCCTTTCAGTGTGCTGCTTGGGACGCCAGTCGCAGTGTTCGGTGCATTTGCGACGCTTTGGTTGCGCGGGATGCAAAACAATATTTACGCGCAAATTGGTCTGATCATGCTAATCGGCCTGGCAGCGAAGAACGCCATTCTCATCGTCGAATTTGCGAAAGACGAATACGAAAAAGGTAAACCGCTCCTCGATGCCGCCCTCGAAGGTGCGCGCCTCCGTCTTCGCCCCATCCTGATGACCTCCTTTGCTTTCATCTTCGGCCTTCTGCCGCTTTGGTTTGCCAGCGGTTCCGGCGCTGTCGCACGGCGCGTGCTGGGCTCAACCGTCATCGGCGGAATGATCGCGGCCTCAGCAATCGCAATCTTCCTAATCCCGGTGACGTTTTATGTCATCGAGCGATTATTCGCCGGACGAAAGGCTGCTGCACCGCCAAAGGAAGAACCGAAACCAGCGGAGTCCGGAGCGCTGGTATAACCGCGGGATTGCCGGTCAACCGCCTGTACCGGCGGTCTCTGACGGTCGCAAATTCATGACGGCACTCAGAGAGTGCCGCTACAGCCCTCTTAAAACGTCGCCTGATGTCGAAGCGATTGGCTTAGAGATTCTTCTTCGTCCAGCCGTCGATCCGATCCAGCGCTTTCTCGATGTTCTCGATAGAATTCGCTACGCTGAAACGCAGATAACCTTCTCCAAATTCACCGAACGCCGTACCTGACAAAGCTGCGACTCCGGCATCGTCCAGAAGAGCATCAGCTAATTTTTTCGATGGCCATCCGGTCTGAGTGATGTTGGGAAAAACGTAGAACGCGCCGTGAGGCATTTGGCACGAGAAGCCTGTGATCTTGTTGAGGCCGGCCACCATGATGTCCCGTCGTTTTTTGAATTCCGCGCGCATCGCGTCGACGGATTTCTGCGATCCGCGCAACGCTTCGATGCCGGCTACCTGGGTGAAGCTGGCTGTGCACGAGTTCGAATTCGTCATCAATCGCGAGATGTGCGTGGCCAAATCGACGCGCATTACCCCGTAGCCCATGCGCCAACCCGTCATTGCGTAAGTCTTGGAAAAACCATCCAGCAAAATGGTGCGCTCCTTCATACCATCGAGGGACATGATGGAATGATGTTCGCCTTGGAAAATCAGCTGGCTATAGATCTCATCGCTCAAAACCATGATGTTGCGATCGCCTATGGCGCGGGCGATCGCCTCGAGATCTTTCTTTTCCAGGACACCGCCCGTGGGATTGTGTGGCGAATTCACAATCACTAATTTTGTGCGGTCAGTGATCAAGCCCGCGAGCTCATCGACGTCGAGCCGGAAATTCAATTCCTCACGTAACCGAATCGGTACCGCTTTCGCACCGACGTAGTTGATCATCGACTCGTAAATCGGGAAGCCGGGATTGGGGTAAATGATTTCGTCGCCGTCTTCTGCGAGGGCCAGAATGGAAAAAAAGATGATCGGCTTACCGCCGGGAACGACAACCACTTCGTCTGGTGTCACGGTCACCCGCCGTGTTTCACTCACGTATTGTGCTATGGCCTGGCGCAATTCCACCAGACCGGACGAAGGTCCGTAATGTGTGAAGCCCTTGCGCAGGGCGTCGCATCCGGCGTCGATGATGTTGCCAGGTGTGTCGAAATCGGGTTCGCCGATTTCAAGGTGAATGATGTCGCGCCCTTTTGCTTCGAGCGCTTTCGCCTTCACCAACACTTCGAAAGCTGTCTCTGTGCCGAGTCGCGCCATGCGTTTGGCGAGCCGGAGTTCATGTGTCTTATGCATGATCTGAGATCAGCATTATAACGCAGCGGAGCCACTTGTCTTCTGTAACAAGACGACGCCAGACTGCGACTTGCGACTTCAGCTGTGTAGCGTGCGCAGGTAGGCAATTAGTTCCTGTACGTCCTGGTCGCCGAGTTTCTTCCCGAAAGACGGCATCTCGCCTTTGATTCCAGCCGTGATTACTTCATGAATCCGCGCGTCGCTTCTATGCAGATCATGTAAATCCGGTCCTTCATCCCCGCGCGCGTCATCTCCGTGGCAATGCGCGCAATTCATCAGAAACAAATGCCGTCCCTGGGTTGCATCGACTGTGAGCTCCGGTGGTTTGATGGCGGCTTGTGCCGTGATCGCAAACGCAGGAATGGAAATTGAAGCCTCTCCGTGTCGCACGACCGATGCAACTCCGAACATGCTGATGAGCGCGGTCCCAGAGGCGCAGATCGCAGCGAGAACAGCTTTACCCTCGGTCCAGTTCTTCACTGACGTCCCCTCTCCTCAATGGCCCAGCAACATTTCGCCACCGAAAAAGCCGGCTGCCCCCATCAACGAGCAGCCGATCAACATGGTAGCGAGATACAGTATGAACGCCCGGCGCGAGGGCTCGCGCCCGACCAGAAAACGCCATGTCGCCAGACCGACAATCAAGGCGAAAGCTGGCCAGACAAAGTAATGATGCCGCAAAACCGCACCGGTCCCGCCGATCAAACCTTTGCTTAACACCAACCCTGAGAACACTGCGCCGAACGAACCGAGCGCTCCGATGATCACCAGCCAATAACCAATTGCTTTGAACTCGCGCCGCCTGGACGAGCGCCGGCAAAAAAATGCGAGCCCGTCGAAAAACCCGGCCGCGAAGATCAGCGCGATTGGCAAATGGGTGAGGCCACCGTGAGCGCGTTCCCAAAAAAGTGAGTTCATGATAGATACACCTCGTTAGGCCATTCAGGCCAGTGTGCTGTCCACAACCGCGAGGGTGTGCTTGCCCTCGACGTAGTTGACGTCTGTGATTCCCAGCACCGAACTGAGTCGGTCAGCTTCGACTTTCATCGGACCCGGTTTGGGCGCGGTACCGGGCGCGGGCTGTGGGAAAGCCGTCGACATGGCGGTGTGAAAAGTGATGTTTCCCTCCACCTTTTTCACGATCTGATGAATGTGACCGTTCAAGACCGTCACGGACCCGAATCGTTTCAGGAAGCCCAGCGCCTGTTCGGCGTCATCCGTTCCCCATCCCCACTGCGGATAAACCGCCCACAGCGGAATGTGCGCAAACACTACGACGGGCGTGCTTGATGAGAGTGGCTCGAGATCTTTTTTGAGCCACTCGAGTTGTTCGGCACCGATGACGCCGAGGCCGCCCTCGCGAATATTCAGCACATTGTTAAGACCAACGAAGTGCACGCCCTTCTTTTCGAAGCTGTACCAACCCTTCCCGGGCGATTTCTTTCCGAAGCGCTCGAGATAAAGCGCGCCGTTGTCACTGATCACGTCGTGCTCGCCCGGGACGTAAAATATTTCGCCTGTTTTGAGGCTTTTTAGGTTTTGATCGAGCGCGTCGAATTCTTCCGCTTCAGAAAGGTGGCTCAGGTCACCAGTGTGCAGGACGAAGTCGGGCGGAGCCGGCAACGCGTTGATCTTCGCGATCGCCTTCTGCAACGTGCCGATGACATCCTTGTTTGCATCCTTGTTGAATCCGATGTGACTGTCGCTGATTTGCACAAAGCTGAAATCGCCACCGACCAATGGGTCCGTTGCGCCGAGCAGCTTCGAGGTGAGCAGGCCGCCGCTCATGGTCCAAAGCACTCCCGTGCCCGCCCACGCCATGCATTTGAGGAACCCGCGGCGATCGATGCCATCGGGATTGTGATTATGTAAAATGTAATCGTTGTTGTTCATATCTTGCCTTTCTGACGGCGATGACTACGCAACAGGCGGGGATATTCCCGATCCGAACAACATTTTGGCTTCGGGAATAAAATTCAGACTTTCGCAGTCTTGTTCTTAATGATTGAAAGTAACGATACGTGTTCAGCTTTACCGAGTCCCCTCGCCTGACCGAGTTCGAGCGACAGGTCCTGCCTTACTTGGACGCCGCTTACAACCTGGCGCGATTCCTCATGCGCAACGATCGGGACGCCGAGGACGTTGTTCAGGAAGCGGCATTGCGTGCGTTTCGATTTTTCGAAGGTTTTCGGGGCGAAAACAGCCGGGCATGGTTTCTCAGCATCGTCCGCAACACCGCATTCACTGCTCTGAAACGTAACCGTATGGATGAAGAAACAGTCGAGTTCGATGAGGAATTACACGGTGGCCAAATACCGTCGCTGGATGCCGGGATCGCATTGGATCGGGCTCAAGACAGACAAACCGTGCGCGCTGCAATCGAGCAATTGCCTCCAGAATTCCGGGAAGCCATCACCTTGCGTGAACTGGAAGGAATGTCGTACAAAGAAATTGCGGACATCGCCGGCGTGCCGATTGGAACCATCATGTCCCGGCTGGCGCGTGCGCGTCGCCAACTTCAGTTGCTCCTGACCAAAACTTACGGCGACAACAAATGAGCACTGAACACGAGCACATTCGCGAGTTGCTCCACGCCTATGTGGACGGCGAGCTCGATTTGGCGAACGCGCGGCAGACCGAACGGCACTTGGAGAGCTGCCCCGATTGTCGCGGAGCTGAAAAAGCCATTCATGAACTGCGCAGTGCGCTGGCCAGCAAAACCACCGCATATCGTGCGCCGGCGCATCTGCGCAGGAACGTGCGCGCCGCGTTGCGACGCGAAGCGAAATCGACCAGGCAACCTTTGTCGCCGTGGCTCATGTTTGCCACGGGAGCAGCTTTCGCCGCGCTTATTCTTGGATTCGTACTTTTCCAAACGACGCGGACAGCGCGAAACGATGCAATTGTCGACCAGGTT
>DATDFM010000272.1:0-4892 GCA_036522635.1 Candidatus Udaeobacter sp.
TCCTTGAGATCTTCGACTGGTGGACCAAAATATCCCGGGCCCTTGAGAAGCCGGCGACCGTGGTAGATGAGACGGCCGCTTTCATCGAAATAGGCGCGATGCTGTTCTCGTGTGCTGTTGGCGGCATAAGAGGTCATTAACACAAACCGCAATCTACCGGCATCATCGTAGTAGTAATTATCGTCCCAGGATGAATCTTCCCCCTCCTCATAATGCTGGTACCACCTAACCGTCCCTTTTGAGTCGCGCGCAATTCGAAGTCGAGCGAACCAGCCTTCCTCACAAATTCGGTGCTCAGTTTTGAACGTGCCATTCTTAACTTCGGCATTGTCCGAATCGACGATTTTGCGGATGGCGATGATCCTGGAGTTCGTCTGCCAGTTCCTATCATTGATTTCGTCTTCGGATTGATCCGTGGTGTCCAACGACAGACGCGAACCGGCTAACATACGAGTTCGCATTGCCGTGACTGGGCTTGCCGAAATTATTACTAGAGTTAACAGAAGAAACCATGTGGCAATACGTGTCGGGTTCATTAGTCTTTTCCTTTTTGAATGCCAGCGCTGACGTGAAGTCTGCCACAAAGACGCGAAAATGGGCAGTTCGCGACCAAGGAACTAAAAAGAAATGCCGCGACGATCAATCGCGGCATTTTCCATTCACTTAGAGCTTTGCTTGTGATTACTGAGACTTAAGGTCGGCCAAAGATACCGCCGAGGATGTTGCCGAAGCCGCCATTCCTGCGATAGTCGCCGTTGTTATTGTAACCACCATACTGCCGAAATCCCTCCGCATAGCCCCGTACAAATCCACTTCTAAATTGCTGCGAGCGAGCATCCTGATAGTAGTGCGAACGCTGCGGGTTATAGCTCTGGCCGCGGCGCGCATCACTGGAGCCAGTGTTCAAGCCGGCCTGGTAGCCCTGGTTCAGCTCAATCTGAGAGCCGTTGTTGTAGCCACCATAGTTTCCATAACGACCATTGCGGTCGTAGCGGTCATTGCGATCGTAACGATCATCACGCCGACCGCGATATCGGTCGTCGTTGCGATTCCGCCGCCAATCTCGATCCTGCCGGTCACTACGATTGCGATCATCACGACGCCATTGACCGTTATTGCGATCCTGCGCTTGTGCAGTTGTGCCGGCAATCAGCCCGATTCCAAATACTAATGATAAAGCTAAGATTGCTCCCCCGATTTTGTTCCTGTACGCGATTGTTCTCATTTGTTCTTCTCCTCGACTGTCAGAGATGGCAAGGTTCATACCACCCTCCTGAACCTCTCAATCAAACTGTTCTAAAGGAGTTATCAGTGTTGTGGGATAAAGCGATGGTCTCAATTGGTGTATCGATCACTCATATGAGTCCGAGAGTCCGAAACAGCTCATCGATACGGCGGCCTCTCACGGAAACGAGGAGCGGTCGGTAACGCAATAAGGGCGAGCGGCGTGCCGCGTGATGAGCTTTTCGTGACGACAACGCTCTGGATCGCGGACACCAGTTACGAGGAGACCAAGAGAGCGTTCGACCGCTCAATGAAGCGTCTGCACTCGACTATCTCGACCTCTACCTCATTCACCAACCACAGTGATGTTTTTAGCTCGGAGCGCGCGATGGAGGAGCTTTATGGCGAGGGTAGGATCAAGGTCATCGCCGTCAGCAACTTTCAGGAGCCCTATCTGATTTCGATGCACCAATTGCGATTGGCTAAAAAGGTGGCCGGTTACCCGACCACCTTTTAGTACTCTACAACTACTAATCAAGACTCACGCGAGGTCGAAGCGGTCGAGGTTCATCACTTTGTCCCAGGCTGCGACGAAGTCGTTCACGAACTTCTCCTTCGAATCCGCGCATGCATAGACTTCGGCAAGCGCGCGAAGCTCGGAATGCGAACCGAAAATTAGATCGACACGCGTGGCGGTCCAGGTCGTGTCGTTCGTCTTGCGATCGTGACCCTCATACACGCCAGCAGCACCGTTGGATTGCCAGCGCGTGCGCATGTCGAGAAGGTTGACGAAGAAATCGTTCGTCAAGGTGCCGGGGGTTTTCGTGAAGACGCCGTGCTTGGATCGTCCGGCGTTCGCGCCCAGGACTCGCAGACCGCCGATCAGCACCGTCATCTCAGGTGCTGTCAGCGTCAGCAATTGCGCACGATCTATCAGCGATTCTTCCGGCATCATGAGCTGTTCGCCGGTGTAGTAGTTGCGGAAGCCGTCAGCGGTCGGTTCAAGCGGCGCAAACGACTCCGCGTCAGTCTGATCTTGTGAAGCGTCCATGCGGCCCGGCGTGAAGGGAACCTTTACGTCATGGCCACCATCTTTGGCGGCCTTCTCTACTGCGGCGCATCCGCCGAGAACGATCAAGTCAGCGAGCGAAACTCGCTTGTTGCCAGACTGCCCGTTGTTGAAGTCGTTTTGAATGCTCTCAAGCTTTTCGAGCACCGTCGAGAGTTCCGCCGGGTTGTTGACTGGCCAATTCTTCTGTGGCTCGAGTCGAATTCGCGCACCGTTCGCGCCACCGCGCTTGTCGGAGCCTCGGAACGTCGATGCCGATGCCCAGGCAGTCGAAACGAGTTGGGAAACAGACAATCCCGAATCAAGGATCTTCGACTTCAGCGCCTCGATATCCTGCGCGTTGATAAGTTCGTGATCAACGGCCGGGATTGGGTCCTGCCAGATTAATGTTTCCTTCGGTACGAGCGGGCCGAGATAACGTTGGATAGGTCCCATGTCACGGTGCGTGAGCTTAAACCAAGCGCGCGCGAATGCATCCGCGAACTCATCCGGATGCTCTAAAAAGCGCCGCGAGATTTTTTCGTATGCAGGATCAGCCTTGAGTGAAAGATCCGTCGTCAGCATCGTTGGCACACGCTTGGACGAAGGATTATGAGGATCGGGAATCGTCGCCTCAGCGTTTTTCGCGCGCCATTGCTGCGCTCCCGCCGGGCTCTTTTCCAGTTCCCATTCGTTGTTGAAAAGGTTTTCGAAGTAGTGGTTGCTCCATTGTGTCGGCGTCTGCGACCAGATAACTTCCGGACCTCCAGTGATGGTATCAGCACCGAAGCCCGTTCCATGTTTGCTTCTCCAGCCCAACCCTTGATCCTCGATCGCGGAGCCTTCCGGTTCGGGGCCGATAAATGAAGGATCACCGGCTCCATGGGTTTTGCCGAAGGTGTGTCCGCCGGCAATCAGCGCGACGGTTTCCTCGTCGTTCATCGCCATGCGTGCAAATGTCTCGCGGATGTCGTAAGCGGCCGCGACGGGATCGGGCTTGCCGTTTGGTCCTTCCGGATTGACGTAGATGAGACCCATTTGTACCGCGCCGAGTGGTTTTTGAAGTTGACGTTCGCCGCTGTATCGTTCGTCTCCGAGCCACGTCCCCTCAGGCCCCCAGAATAGTTCTTGTGGTTCCCAGGTGTCCGCGCGGCCGCCGCCAAAACCGAATGTCTTAAAGCCCATTGACTCGAGGGCGACATTGCCGACAAGAACAAACAGATCAGCCCATGAAATTTTGCGGCCGTACTTCTGTTTGATGGGCCACAAAAGCCGGCGCGCCTTGTCGAGGTTCGCATTGTCCGGCCAACTGTTGAGAGGCGCAAAACGCTGCTGGCCGCCGCCGGCGCCGCCGCGGCCATCAGCAATTCGATAGGTGCCCGCACTATGCCACGCCAGGCGTATGAACAGTCCGCCATAATGACCAAAGTCGGCAGGCCACCAGTCCTGCGAGTCCGTCATCAACGCTTGGAGATCTTTGATCACAGCATCGAGGTCGAGCTTTTTGAATTCTTCCGCATAATTAAAATCTTCACCCATTGGATCAGAGAGCGAAGAGTTTTGGCGAAGAGGGCTTAAATCCAAAGAATTGGGCCACCAGTGTCGATTCGATATGCGCGGCTTCGACGCCCCGGTGAAAGGACAGCCGTTTGAATCCTTCGTCGTGTTTCCGTTGCTTTCCATCATTCACTTCCTTCCATCTGATTATGTTTGGCGAAACTAACGGGGTGATTCGTTTCCCGCTTAGTTCCGAAAGTTGACATTGTCTATCCTCTGCACTCAGGACACAGACCACGTAGCGTGACCTCGACCGATCCGGGTTCAAATTTCGAACGTTTGGCAGCTTCTTTAATCAAACTGGCCGGGATCGGGAGTTCAAGATCGACGAGCTTTCCGCAGTCATTGCAGATCGCATGATCGTGTCGTTTCAGCGTGCGATCGTAGCGGGTGCAGTCCGCGCCGAATCGGATTTCGCCTATCATTCCTTCGTTTTTCAGGTAACGAAGCGAGTTGTAGACGGTCGCAAACGCGATGCCTGGCAACAGCTTTCGCGCACGCTCGAAGACCTCGTTCGCGGTCAGATGCTCGTCCGATTCGCGGATTACGCGGAGCACAGTCCGGCGCTGTTTCGTAAGTCCTAAGTTGTCCAAATCCATTTGCCTTAGAATAATTCTAATCTGAGGAAAATGACAAGCAGGGATGAGTAGATGACGCGACTGCAGATCGCGCTCCTACGGAGCGCGGTAGGTATTTTAGAGACGTGAGGCGGCTTTGCACCAAAAGTCGCTGTGAAGCGCCAACGGCGCGAAATATGAAAGCCAGGGACAAGCGTGAAGCGCCGAAGGCGCGAAATATAGTAGCCAGGGGCAAGCGTGAAGCGCAGCGGAACGCGTCGCCCCTGGTTACGAGGAATTAAGAAAGAGAGCACTGAAAGTGCGAAATATCAACGTCAATTATTCCGCTCTTTCAGAGCTTCACGGCGATTGCGCGCGTTTACCAGGGGCGACGCGCCTCACGTTGTTCGGCGCTTGCCCCTGGCTTTTATATTCCGCGCCTTCGGCGCATAGCCTTGCCTCACATCAGGCGGCGAAGCCGCAGCATTGGGCCATTAGAGACTTTG
>DATDFM010000273.1:0-14163 GCA_036522635.1 Candidatus Udaeobacter sp.
ATCAAATAAAACTGGATTAACATGGAGAAGTACCACCACGCCGCGTTGAGATACATGAAGTTCATCTCGATATTGATGAACCGCAGACCGAGCAGACTTAGGATGATGCGACTGTCCACTGGCTCCAGGCGCGCGACGAAAGGAGAGAAAAGGTAAACCAAATGGGCGACCCAATACATCGGGTACAGGCGTACAAACCGCGCCCAATACCATGCGCCCCACGCGATTTGTCCCTTATCGGCGCGACGCGTGGTTGATTGCATGAGTGTCCATCCACTCAAGATGATGAACACGCCGACTGCATGGAAACCGAGGCCTGATATTTTGAGCCAGGCGAATCTCAGGATCGTCAGTGCGTCCGCTGCGATGTTGCTCCAATCAGGCGGTGGAACTACGCCATGTTCGAAGTAGGTGGTGAAAAAGTGAAAATAGGCGACAAATAAAATCGCCAGGCCTTTTGAAATGTCGATCCAAGCGAGCCTTTTCACCGCATGGGCTTAACAGGGTGAACTCGTAAACGTCAAGAGAGGGTTGATGGAATCAATGGCGTGCGGCAGCATTTCGCACAAGGTGGTTCGGAAGTGCGATGCGTCTGCGCATCACTTTGCTATGCCGTGGCGCGTCTTCGTCATGTGGGGCGCCGCCGGCGGAGCATCATTTTGTTTGCCATGCCGCGTCCTTTCTGATTACAGGTCGTTTGATCAGTCCGGCTAATGAAAGTTCTAAAGTTTATTGCGTTTCTTTTTGTGATGGTAGCGTTGGCGACATCGCTTCGTGCACGCGTGCCGATCGTAATCGCGACGCCCCAGAGATTACAGTCGGCGATGAAATTGGTTACTGACGCTCAAGATCTGCTTGAAAAAGGCGACGTCGCAGGTGCGAAGCTAAAGGTAGATGGAGCCCTAAGAATCGATTCCACGATGTGGCCCGCTCTTTACGTTCGCGCCCAGGTTTACTCACATGAAGGCAAATTTGATCTCGCCATAAAAGATTGTAATGAAGCGCTCCGGCAATATCGCGGTTGTATCGAAGCTGCTTTGTTGCGCGCAAAGATCAATATTCGCCTTGGGAAATATCCGGAGGCCCTGAAGGAGTTTAATTCTCTCGCTGCACTTCACCCCCGGCCTGTTACGCTCGCTAGAATCTTGAGCGATCGTGCCTGGTTTTATTCTACGTGCCAGAACGCATCGTTTCGGAATGGTCAGCAGGCGATTAAAGACGCCAAAGCTGCGTGCAGCATCATGATCTGGAAGGACGAGAATATGATCGACACGCTTGCCGCAGCGTACGCTGAGATTGGTGATTTCAATTCGGCCATGCAGTATGCGCAGCAGGCCCTGGCCATGAAGGATATATCAGCGACGGATTCCAAGAGGATCCAGCGACATTTGGAATTGTTTAAGGAAAACAAACCAATTCGCTTGTGAGATTGTTTGTTCGCCCCGGTGATGATGTCATTCATCGCCGCATTATTCTCGATGCCACGGAGGTGTATCGTTTGCCGTAATGCGCATCGTTTCGCTCCTGCCCGCTGCTACTGAGATAACGGCCGCGCTGGGATTATTGCCATACGTTGTAGGGGTTTCGCATGAGTGCGATTTTCCTGACGAAGCTAATCAGCGGCCGCGCGTCACACGATGTCTGGTGCACGATGCCAAACTCGCCAGCCGTGAAATAGACGACTGGGTGCGGCGGGCGTTGCATGACAACGGCACTATTTATTCCATCGACGAAGCGCTTCTGCGAAAGCTCCAGCCGGACGTAATTCTGACCCAGAAATTGTGTGACGTGTGCGCGGTCGGTTATGGGACTGTTGCGAAACTCGCACAAAGTTTGCCGGGTTCGCCTAAAGTGGTGAACCTCGAGCCAACGAGTCTGACCGATATTTTCGCCGATATTCGCAACGTGGCCGATGCATGCCAGGTCAGAGAACGCGCAGAACAATTGATCCGCAATTTGTCCGAGCGGGTTGAAAACATCCGTAAGCTGGCGGCAACCATTGCGGATCGCCCATGTTGTTTCCTGATGGAGTGGGTGGATCCGCCGTTCTGTTCCGGTCATTGGGGACCGGAGTTGGTCGAGATCGCGGGTGGTCACGATCCGTTAGGCCGGAAAGATCAGCCGTCGGCGCAAATCGAGTGGCAGCAAATATTGGATGCGCGTCCGGAGATTATCGTACTTGCGCTTTGTGGATACAACATTGATCGAGCGCGCCGCGATTATGAATTACTTAGACGATTTCCCGGCTTCGATTCGGTTCCCGCTGTGAGTACCGGCGAGGTGTACGTCGTAAATGCCAGTGCATACTTCGCGCGTCCCGGCCCTCGCATCGTGGATAGTCTGGAAATTCTTGCAGGAATCTTGCACCCGCGCCAATTTCCGGAGTTCGTTTCGCGCGGGGCTGACGATCCGCGCGTGGTTCGCATCGGCTGACGAATCCAAGCAAGCACGGCGCGTGTAGAGGCAGCCGTGTCGGCTGCAAAATCCGGGGAACCGCGTCTACACCGCGCTATTCAACATTTTGTTTTTCCGAGTCGCGCTGCGGTTCCGGCCAGACCGCGGTCACTGCGAGAGCGACGAGGAGTCCGACAGAGACTTCGACGAAGCGATGAACAGCCACAATCCAGGCCGCATTTGCCCGCGGGATGAGCACGATGATGGCCAGCGTAACGCTCGCGTAGCGGTATGCACTTTTCTCCATTCGAAATGCAGCGCATAAAAGTCCCAGCACAAACACTGTCGCTGCGAAGAGCAAGAGATTTGCGGTAAAAAAGCTTGCCAGAAGCGCTCCGGTGACGGCGCCGAGAGCGGTAGCCGCAATTCGTTCAATCGAGAGCAATAGAGTTGCATCAAGAGTTGATTGCATCACTACGAGCGTAGCGATCGCGGCCCAATAGGCTTCGGGCAATCCGAACAGACGCGCGACAGCGAGCGACAGAGTTGCCGCGATGGCTGTGCGAATTGAATGCACGACGGACGGAAGATTTTCCTGATCCCATTTCCAAAATTTCACGGAACCGATTTCTCACAGGAATGTTCAGATTGGCAAGATCATGTTGCGGCACCATTTCTAGCGTCGATTCATTCCCGTAATCTTCCAAAGCTTGTACGGCTCGGTTTGCATAGATGTTCCGTTATTGAAGCGCGGCATGTTTTCGATCTGCGATGCAGTGACATACAGCTCCCCGTTCGGACCCCAGCTTAGCGTGTCGGGCCACATGAGCCGCTTATCCGCGATGACCTCTCCAACGTGTTTCGTTGCAGGGTTCCAGCGAACAACTGCGTTATGTTCCAAGTCCGTTAGATAAAGACTGCCATCAGGTGCTTCGAGCATTCCATCAGGAGCCGGTGTCTGCCCAAGGCTTTCCACTTTAGATTCGAGGTCTTTGTTGCTGAGCTTTTCATCGGTAAGAAACCCAGTCTTGATGCGGTGAAGCGTATGGGCGGTGAGCGCATGATAATAGAGGTAGCCGTCCTTGGTATCGAGCGCGATGCCATCCGATGCGATCTCTGGTGGCCCATTCTTTTGCTGATCTATCAATTCTCTTCCGTCCACGACGAGCTTGAAATTTTTCTCCGGCTGCGTCGAGGGATGGCCATCAAGTAATCGCCGCGCGTTTCCGTTCTTCAGGTTAACAACAATAATTGCCCCTTTGCCGGAATCTGTAATGAACGCGGTGCCAGAGCGTGTGTCGATTCGAACGTCATTGAGATAACTTTTAGTGGGCGCGATATCTTCGCCGAATGGGATTGTCTGTATCACCTGATTCGATCCCAGATCGATTTTTACAAGCTTCGGCCCGCCCTTGACGATCTCTTGCATCTTCGGAGCGGCGGGGTCGAGCACCCACAGAGTATCCTGATCGTCCACGACTACGCTCTGCACGCAGACAAAATGCGACGGGGGTAGCCCCGACTTGTTCCATTCGTCGTTCGGAAATGGTTTCGGCTGGCCGTTTACGATTTCTGCGACGGAAATGGAATGCGGATCCGACCAATAAGGAAAATTTACGAAAATCCGACCGGATCTTGTCGAGACACCCACACCGGTGACTTGTTGCTCTGGAAAACTGGCTACCTCCTTGAGCTCGGCTGCGGAAGCGACGGTTGAAGCAGCGAGGCAAAACACGACAAAATAGCTGTGCATACAAAGGATTCGCCGCTCGCACCCCGGCCAGATGATCAATTGCGGCTGCGGATGAGGTCCGACAGTACCTCTTTTTATCGACACGTGAGTTTGCTATCTCATCCGAATCACTAGACACAGAAAGGAACCTCATACATGCGCGTAAACGAAAAAAATCAAAACTGTGGTGCGACGGGATACATTCTGCTTTGGCTGATAGGAATTCCCATCCCGATTCTGCTGCTGATCTTTCTGCTGCGAGGATGCACCTAGAATCAGACTGCGTGAGACGGCAGCGGTATTACTGACGCAATGCGTCGATATCTCAAGGAAAGGCTAAACAGAAGGCGGAGCAGGCGCGTGTCGTAATGCACTAAACCTAATGCCACGAAAAAACGTCGATCTGCACGGCAGCGCGCCGGACAAAAATAAAATCGCGTTGCTTTTGATTGATGTGATCAACGATTTCGATTTTCCCGAAGCAGATCAGTTATTGAGACATGCACGGCCCATGGCCAAGAGGCTTCTGCGCCTTAAACGGCGCGCCCAAAAAGCAGGCGTTCCTGTGATTTATGTCAATGATAACTTCGGCAGGTGGAAATCCGATTTCCGTCGCACTGTCGAGCATTGTTTAAGGAATGGCCGCGGGAGTGAGTTGGTAAAAATGCTGCGTCCTGACGAGGACGATTATTTCGTTCTCAAACCAAAACATTCGGGATTTTTTTCTACGACTTTGGAAACACTTCTCCGTTATCTGGAAACGGAGATTTTGATTCTCACCGGCATCGCCGGGAATTTTTGCGTTCTTTTCACAGCCAATGATGCCTATATGCGCGATTTTATTTTGTTTGTGCCCTCGGATTGCACCGTTTCGAACACAAAGCAGGAAAATGATTCGGCCCTCAGGCTCATGAAGAAATTTTTGAAAGCTGATACACGATTGTCTTCTAAAATCGCATTACGTCGTGCGAAGAGGAAAGATTAACAATGGCCGCCATGACCTTTCCCCGGTGCGAATTACTCGAATCGCGTTCCGAAAAACCTTGGCGCAGAGATAACGCTTTGCATAAGATCGAGCGAAACATCAACTCAAACAGAAAGGATTGACCATGCTCTGGACCATTATTGTTATCCTGCTGGTGCTTTGGCTGCTAGGTTTGATAGGTCATATCGGTGGCAGTTTGATCCATCTACTGCTGGTAATTGCAGTCATCGTCCTGATTATTAATCTGCTCCAAGGAAGACGAGGACTTTAACTGGTTACGTTGCGATTTGTTAGAGGCTGCTGCTGCCGAGGTCCATTCGAAGAAAGATTGGATGGCGGCGATATTTGCTCTCATGAGCACCTGCTCTAGCAGCGTCCAAGGGCTCCAGTCAACACTTCGAGACGCTTGAGCGGTTTTCCGGGAATTAAAACCGCTGAAGCGGTTTCGTCCCATCATGGTGCTCCCGCTCACTTCGCTGAAGCGAGGGTTAATAAAGTTTCAAGGCGCGCTTCCCTTTCATGTGAGCCGGCAAACATGGCGCACCGAAGCTTTCACAAATGAGCGAGAGGGCTTGCTCAATCAAAACCATTCGAAACTCTCGATCAAATCCACGTGGACTCCTGAGATCCATACGTCAAGTTCGGCAATGCGAATCAGCGAAATGAACTGGATGATGGTGGAGGAGTACCTTCGGCGTGACGACCGCGCGGTGTTGCCGCTGGGTTGCACGGAACAACATGCTTATTTGAGTTTGAGCACGGACAGCATTCTAGCCGAACGCCTGGCTGCCGAAGCTAGCGAGCCGTTAGGCATTCCTGTATTTCCCGTGCTGGCCTACGGTATCACGCCATATTTCCGAGCGTTTCCGGGAACAATCACACTTCGCGTGGAAACCTACATGTCCGTGGTGGGTGATATTCTCGATGCGATGGTAGAGCAGGGGTTCAAACGCGTCCTGATCGTCAATGGCCACGGCGGCAATACGCCTGCGCTCGGGTTCATCGGCGAATGGATCGCAGACCATCCCGGAATGCGGGTCAAATTTCACAATTGGTGGAACGCCCCGAAAGTTTGGGCACAAGTGCAGGCAATCGATTCCGTGGCTTCGCACGCCTCGTGGATGGAAAATTTTCCGTGGACGCGTCTGGGGAAAGTGGAGGTGCCTTCGCGTCAGAAGCCGATGAGCGACTCCGAAAAAGTGCGACGGCTCGATCCGAAGTCAGTCCGGGAATATCTCAACGACGGTAACTACGGAGGTCTATACCAGCGCAGTGACGAAGAAATGACGAAGATCTGGCAGGTAGCGGTGGAAGAGACGCGCCAGTTGCTGAACGAAGATTGGAATTAGCTTCAATTGGTGCATCGGCTTCTCCGAAGACGGTGACAATCGATTCGCCGAAGGCGCGGGTTATCCGGTTGCCCGCACGCCTCAAGAACGACGCGTTCCACCTACGATCGCCCAAACACATCACGCAACTCGTCCTTGGCACGTTCCAGAGTTTGCTTTTGTCTTTTTGGTAAATTTTTTCCTGCTCGATTGATGTAGAAGTTCAATATCGACATCGCGGATTGATAAGGTGTGCCCTTACGCCGGGGGCTTTGTTGTGCGGAATGTTTCAACGAACACGCGATTTCGTGTGGGTCTTTTGATTTGAAAACGTCATGCTCGAGATCCAGCGCATTACTATGCTTCGTTACCTTGGCCGACCATCGCCGACTGCTGTGGCGCGCCGCTGCCTTTCGCGAAAGCGGCTTCGAACGTGTTGACCTTTTGTGTGATCGTTTCATCGCGGGTTACGAGGCAGCGCTCCCCATGCGGGTTGCATCGACGAATTCTTCCGTGTGATGATCGATCTCACGTCCGCTGCGTCCGCGGCTTGCGTGAATGTAGAGTTGGTCTCGCTCAACCGTGGTGGTGGATGGCGGCGGCAAATTGATTTCGTATTTTGTCGATTGTTGGTGATCGGCGAGTTGCAGGTCAGGTCGATAGACGCTGTTAAATTTCCAGATCATCCGCAGGAAATTTGTTTGTCCGCGAAGCAAGTGTCGCACGACAATTCCTGCGCACTGGCGCATCGCAGCCCAGCCCAGGTGTTTGAGGGAGAGGACTCTCTGCGTCTCGACGAGCTCCGTGTAAAACTCGGGAAGCGGCAACTTCGTCGGCAACACCGCATGCTGGATATCAAACAGGCGATAATCTCGCGTCGTTAGGCGGCGTGATTCAGTGTGCCACGTTTCAGTGCCGGGATAAGGCGTGTTGATGCTGATGTTGACGACCTCGGGAATTTCCAGACACCAATCGCGCACCACTTTGAAGCGATCGCGGTCCCACGAGGGATCGGCAATTATGTTTACCGCCACCGTGATATCCAGAGAGCGAGCATATTCCAGCGCTTCGAAATTCTTGTTGAGCGTCACGCGTTTGCGATAGCGTTTGAGACCTTCATCATCGATCGCTTCAAGTCCGAGGAACATGGTATTCAGACCAAGCCGTTTCCAAAGCTTGAACACCTCCTTATTGCGCAACAACACGTCCCCCCTGGTTTCGAGGTAATAGCGTTTTCGGATGCCGCGGCTTGCAATTGCCTCGGCGATCCGCATGCCGTGCTCGGCCTGGATGAAGGCGACATCGTCCACAATGAAAATGCCGGGCTCCCGGATCTGCGCCAACTCTTCTACAGCACACTCCGGGCTTTTCACTCGGTAGTTGCGTCCGTAGAACGTCCACGCGCTGCAAAAGACGCAGTCCCACGGGCAACCCCTGCTGAATTCAATGGAGGCCGCTGGATCGAGCTGCCCAATAAAATATTTCCGGCGATGTCGCACCAGATGGCGAGCAGGCAACAACTCATCGAGTGACCTAACGAATGCGGGAGGCGGACTACGATGTTCCATTGTCACGCAGCCGGGCACCTGTTTCAGATCGCGCTGGTTTTGGTTAAGCGCGTCCAGCAGGCCGGTGATGGCTGTCTCGCCTTCTCCGGTCAGCACGCAATCGAGAGCACCGTTGGCGTGCTGCAGGATTTCCGTGGGAATAAACGAGACGCTGTGCCCGCCAACACAAATGAAGGCATCCGGCAACAGCTCGCGCGTGGCTTGTGTCAGATCAATAATTTCCGGAATGTTTGCCAGATAATTGGCCGAGAACGCGATGACATCCGGCCGCCAGCGTTGAACCAGGCGGAAATAATCTCGATGTGATTCGCATTGCAAATCGATCAGCCGTGCCGAATGCCCGGCGCGTTCCGCCGCTGCGGCCACAAGCTCCAACCCGAGCGGCTCCAGCCGAAGGTAAATCTTCGAATACATCAAACAACTGGGATGAACCGCCAGGAATTTCATTTCGTCAGGGCATTCACAGGTCTATTAAAACCCATATTAAAATAGCGCTGTCATGTTGAGCGAAAGCGAAACATCGCTCTCCTGTTGCTCTTGGAGAAGATGCATTCAAAGTAATCCGAGATTCTTCTCCCGCGACTGCGGGATCAGAATGACATCATGAGACGGCTTGTGGTTCATCGGTTGAGAAAGAAGGGGACAACATCACTTCTCTTCATTGTTCGCATACTGCCAGGGACACACGCTTATTTTTCGCGGCCCGGCAACTTCTTCCATGCGGAAATAAAACGACGATTGATGGATCAGTCCAATGCGATTCATATGTTAGCACAAAAGGAATTCTATGGCTGAAACATCCACCGAACTTGAGGGACCTGACTTCGAAAAAGGCTATGAGACGGAAAGCGTCCGGGATGGAGAAATGCATTTGGGACATGCGTTCGGCGAACCGGTTCTTGTGGCCAGACGAGGCGCCGATCTGTTCGCCATCGGCGCGACGTGTACGCATTACGGCGGGCCACTGGCAAAAGGATTGATGGTCGATTGTACGGTGCACTGTCCGTGGCATCATGCGCGGTTCGATTTGCGTACTGGCGAAGCTATTGCCGCGCCCGCCTTAAACGATGTCACATGCTATAAAGTCGAGAAGCGCGGCGAGCAATTTTTCGTGACCGGCAAGGTCGACAAGAAAGCGAAACGTAAACCGAAACTATCTCCTGCGAGTGTGGTGATTATTGGCGCGGGCGCAGCTGGAGGCGCCGCCGCTGAGATGTTGCGACGCCAGGGCTACGACGGTTCGATTACTTTGATTGGGGCTGATGAATTTCTGCCGTACGATCGGCCGAATCTATCCAAGGATTATCTTGCCGGCAACGCACCGGAAGAATGGATCCCGTTGCGGCCGCCGGAATTTTATCGCCAACAGAAGATTGACGCGTTTACGAATACTACCGTTACAGGCATCGACTCGGAAACGAAACGAGTGACATTGTCCGACGGCCGTTCGTTAGGCTACGACGCGCTATTGCTGGCTACCGGCGCTCAGCCGGTCCAGCTCACGATTCCGGGTGCTGATTTGCCGCACGTTTGTTATCTGCGAACGCTGGCTGACAGCAGGCGTATTATTGGAACGGCGAAAACCGCAAAACGCGCGGTGGTCATCGGTTCGAGTTTTATCGGGCTGGAAGTGGCGTGGTCTTTGCGCGAGCGCAAACTGGAAGTCGCGGTCATCGGAAGAGATTCGGTGCCGCTCGGGAAAGTTCTCGGGACTGAAATGGGAAATCTGGTTCGCCAAACGCATGAAGCGCACGGTGTGAAATTTCATCTCGGTCGAACGCCCACAGCGATTCACGACAGCCATGTGCAGCTCGATGACGGAACAAGATTGGACTGCGATTTAGTCGTTATCGGAATCGGCGTTCGCCCAAACACGCGTCTCGCGGAGCAAACGGGCATCGCCACCGACAACGGTGTATTGGTTAACGAGTTTTTGGAAACCAACGTTCCCGGAATTTTTGCCGCCGGAGACATTGCGCGCTGGCCCGATCCGCGTGCGGGCCGGATCCGCGTGGAACACTGGGTTGTGGCTCAACGCCAGGGTCAGACTGCAGCGCGCAATATGCTCGGCGCACGCGAACCTTTCACGATTCCGCCATTTTTTTGGAGCAATCATTTTGATTTGCACATCCACTACGTCGGTCATGGCAGCGGCAGCGATAAAACGAGTGTGTCGGGCGACTTGAAAGCCAAACATGCCTCGGTGCTTTTTCGCGCTGACGATAAACTCAGTGCTGTCGCGAGCATTGGGCGCGATCGCGAGAATCTCAAAGCTGAGACAGCGCTTGAACGTGGCGAACAATTTTCGCCTTCGTAATTTTCCTGCAAACGCCAGCCGCAAAGCGGGACTAACACTCCGTAGGCGCAGGCAAATGTTTTTCAATCGCCTCGATCAACTCTGGAATGCTGATCGGCTTCGCGACTAATGGATGTCCCTGTATGTGGAGCCCGCTCTTTGCCTCACCGTGCGTGACTAGTGCGGTCAGGAAAATTATCGGTGTGTCGTGCAACTCACGATCGGCTTCAATTTGTGTCGCTAGCTCGCCTCCATCCATTTTCGGCATGACGATATCGAGCAGGATTATCTCCGGTCTAAAATCGTGAGCGGTTTGATCGGCCTTGGTGGGATCGTTTTCCTCGAGTACCTGATACGGGCCCGATCTTTCCAGCAGGATTTTCACCAGATGCGTGCTGTTCGCGTCGTCGTCGACGATCAGAATCCGTCGTTTTCCTTTAACCGCTGAATCAGAGACGCGTTCCAGCAACGGCGAATCAGCGCCGGGTGCTCGCGGGAAGAAATCTGCTTCGAGAAATTTCTTCACGATTTGTCAAGGCACCTGGAGCTTGTCACGTACTGATCCACGCAACAAACCATGCTCCCAGCAAGCCCAAAATCGCACCGAGCAGCGGGCTGGACACGGCAAACCAGAATGGAATCACTTCTCTTAATGAAATTGTTTCCCCTTCTACATTCGCAGCTTGAACAATCGGCTTCATGTATTCCAGCCTATTGTTCGGATCGGCGGCTGACATCGCGCGTGTGTCGGATTCGGTGGGTTATTTTCGGGGCAATCTTTCATTGTTCCCTCTGCGTCTCTGCTGTAGCCGCCTCGCTCAGTCGAGGCGTTGGCTCGGTATTCTGTTTGGCACGGCGACAGAGCGCCGTGGCTACATCAAAGGTTGCGTCGCACGGTGCATTTTTAGGTCACAGCAGCTACGCAATATTTATCGCAAGTTGTAGCCGCCTCGCTCTGTCGAGGCGTTGATATGGCACGGCGACAGAGCGCCGTGGCTACATCGATTACAGCAGCTACGCAATATTAATCTCCCAATTGCGATTCTCCCAGCGTTGATTGCGCACCCAAAAAATCGTAAACACAAATACTGAGCCGACCGGCCATTCGGCAGTTGCAAAATCTACGAACCAAAGATTCAGGTGGTCCTGGTGTTGTGTCTGCGACTTGTTAGTCCGCTGCCAATTGTCCGTTGTCCATGTGATGCTCGCCTCTTCCGCCAGGATGATCCGCATGATTTTGCCATGCGGCATCCGTTGCATGGGATGACGAACCGTCCAAATCTCAAAGCGATTCGGCACTGGATTCACCACGTATCTTTGGTAGGCCGGTTCGACGCGATGAAAGCAAACGCCATCATGCCGGCTTCGTACCAACGAAACGTATTCGGCGTGCGACCAGCAAAGCGGCATCGCCGCACCTGTCGGACAGCCGGGTTTCATTCTTGCGTGCGGCAAGTCGGGTCCATCCCAAATCTGTTCCGTAAGCATGCCGCCCTGATTCGAAAAATCTTCGATCGTGGTGATAAACGGTTTTGGATCGCGGCCGGCAGCGAGTTCGTAATGGCCGCGTTCTCCGGTTAAAATCGGCCAGCACCGGCCGACCCCGGTTCCATCGTAAGCGCTGCCGTCATCTTTTTGGCCGTAGCCGTCGTGATTATAACGACGCCATCCCGGGCCTTGTGGCAGGTCGTGCTTCAGAACGTGGTCGATAACCTTAATCGAATCGAGCACGAGCGGATCGTCAGCGGGTCGAATGCCGTAACGCACCAGATGAAGGAAGTCGGCACCCACGATATTTCGCGCGTGATGCACGCCGCCGCCATTGGCGATCTGTATCATCTGTGTGTTGGGATCGGCATGGGGATCAGGTTCGTTAGGATCGGCAGGATTAATCCGGATGTAATGGCGAGGAACGCCTTCCACCAATTCCCCGTTGGTCGTGACCATCCATTCTTCCAAGTGCGCCGCGAGCCAATCGGCGTATGCGAAAACGAACTCCGCTGCCTCAGTGTTGCCGACCTCCATGCCCCAGTCCGCGGTGCAGGCGAGCGCGGCTATCACCACGGCCAGCGTCGAAGGCGAGTAACCGGAATTTTCTTCCCAACGTTCCTGCGCTGTCACTGGTGCTCGCAGGATCAGGCGTGCAGCCGCGCGCACAATCATTACGCGCGGATCGAACAGATCGAGCGCATGATATTTATGCAGGCGCCATGCCAGCAATATCGGGAAGGCAACTTGATCCAACTGGTGCCCGGACCAGTAGGCGGTCCCATCGATCCAACTGTTTTGCGGAAACGAGCCGTCCGGCCGCTGAATCGCCGCCAGCCAGATCAATGCGCGCAGCGGCGTTCCAGTCTGACCGGTGGCGAGTAGTGCGGTCGCACTCTGCACCAGGTCGCGCGTCCAAACGAGGTGATAGCCGCCGAGGTCCAGGTCGCCTTTTGTTTCGCCCCAGGGAATGCTCATCGAGGCGACAATTGCGCCTTGAAAAACCTTGTCTTCATGCGCCAGCAACACGCACCGGCTCAGTCGATATACCCCACCGTCATCGGACGTGTCGCTGCTGAAATCGTATTCGCGATTGATCAGCGCCCGCTGCCACTGACGAACATAGGCTTCACATTTTTCCGCAAACGGTTCGGCCAACGACTGAAACAGTTTGGTGGCAGAACTTTGGTAACTTCGACCAAGAGCAACAGCGATGGTGAATATACCGTCGTCCGGCAAATCGATTTCGCCGGTCAACGCGATGTTCCCATCAGGAGCTGACCGAAAATCCCAGTCCATTTTGAAGTTGTGCATCACATCCTGCCAACCATCGCTGAAGCCGACGTAGCCGACTGAACGCCGTGAGAATCCACTGCTGCATGCCAGAAGCAGATGAACGTCTTCCCGCTGTGCGTGCATCAGTTTGTAACCGCCGATTTCAGTACACGACCCGGAGTTACCGACGCCATAGCCGGCCAGGTGCGGCGCGAGCAAAGCGTAAAGGCGCAGTCTGCCCCGCAAAGATTGGTCGAATATCTCGACCTTTGTGTGCACCAGCAGCACCGACCGGTGCGGATCGGTGAGCACGTCTTTCACCAGACGATAGCGGCCGTTTAGGTCTGAATTGGTTAGGCGATAAAACAGGCAATCGCGATCCGGATATTCAATCTCGTGAATCAGGTCGCGTTTTTCTTCGTGACAAAAGGTTTCGCCGTCGCTGATCAGAAACTGGAAGTCGCGCGTGTTCGGCTGATCGACGTGCGGATAATAAATTTCGTTTACGATCCCGTGACTCAGCGTGAACCAGACCCGGCAACTGGTATGATATGCCGTGCCCACGCCCTCCTTGGCGCTCGAGGCCCAGCGCGGTTCAATCCCCGGCGCGCCAAATGCCACCGAATTCTGAGGCGAACTCATGTGCTAAGCGTTTAGTCGATTCGAATCCGAACAGCAAGAGCGCGGCCGTGCGAAGTTTGGAGTTCCGCGTTTACGCGGTCTTGAAGGGATTGCGTATATGGCAGGCCGCCTAAAGGCGGAACTCCGAACAGCAAGAGCATCACCGAAATTGAACCATGGATTTCACGGATTGGTTGGGAGCGCACGCGAGTTGTAGTCGCCTCGCTCTGTCGAGGCGGTTGCGACGTGATCCACCCGCACGGCGACAGAGCGCCGTGGCTACAACGACCCGCGAAGAGGCGCCCTGGTCCGTTCTCGCGATCATGAAATTTTGAGACGCAGAAGAGAAAAAAAGCTTGTTGCGGCGAGGCCACCGCAACCAAGTCGCCGCGGCGACTGCTCGCCGAAATTAGTGTTTCCCTAAGTAATTCGCCGCCCTCCCTACCGCTTGCCTGCGAAATCCCCTAGGGGGTCTT
>DATDFM010000274.1:0-3092 GCA_036522635.1 Candidatus Udaeobacter sp.
GTACGGAGAACCGCCCTGGTAGTGGATGTTAAATGTATCGCCGTTGCCTGTGTAATTGTAGAGTGTAGGCGCAAACTGGAAGTAAAAGTTGTGCGGGAAATTGAACCGTGCTCCTACCTGCCACGCGAGCAGGAACGCATCCGTGTTCGGCACTAGCTGTGTACCCCCATTTCCTGTGGTCGTGGCTCTCGCGCCAAGCGGATTCTCAGGATTTGCATCGTCATAAACGAACTGAGCGAAATTCGCGAAGAGATCGAGCTTCAAGAAGGGTTCCGGCGGCTTCGCGGCCACAACTTCTTTGCTCTCCTTGCCGAACGTCGGCGGCGATGTGGGCTCTGCACCAAATACGAATGTATGTTTCCACTGCTCCGCAAGGCCTTCTGGAGTGATGTCGGGATCCCAAACCATCCGCGTGTTAACGAGCGGGTTCGGCATTTTGCCTCCAGTGAATGTGAATCCAGGGAAACCTTTGTAACCCGCATATGCCTGGTCGACGGTAATCAGGTCGCTGTTTCTTTCGAATGGTCCGCCGCCACCGGAAGTGCTACTCGCTGTGTCATCGCCAAATGTCACGTTTCCTGAGCGTTCATTGTTGCTCGTCATTAACCGAACACCGAAGAACCAATCGTCCATAAGCGTTCCACGAAGTCCAAGGCGAAGACGATAACGCTCGCGTTCGCGTTCCTGCCAATCGTTTGTCCCTGCGATGCCTGCACCAGGCGCCGCCACCGGGCCTCTGTCTTTGGTTTCGCCCCCATTGTATTGGTAACGGAGCCGCACGTCGCCGTAGATTTCCAACTCGGTGATGGAGGTGGATAACTTCCATTTGTCCGCAGCGGATTTCTCGAGAGGGACGGACTTCTCGACATAAGTTTTCCCATCGTAAACGACTTCTGACTTGGTTGGTCCTCCGGGAACGACGCTCGGCTCCGCCGCCTCGTGTTTCTTCAAGTTGCTTACTTCTTGTCTGAGTTCTGCGAGTTCGCGCTTCAACTCCTGGATCTGTTGCGATTCAGAAGACGATTGCGCCCAGAGCGGTTGTGCTGCCAATGAAATAATCGCAGCCAGGCTCCCGCCTGCTGCGCGCATAACGATGTTTTTAGTGAGCATCTGTTTCTCCTTAGTGATGATGGTTTGGCTTTCTGAGGGGACGCGCTTCCAGTAACGGGATGGAAGCTAAGAACCGGTTGTTACAGTCGTATGACGAAATCGTGACGATTCGGTGAACTTTGCGATTTGCCCCTAATGCGGCTCGTTTGATCCGCGTAGAAACGATTGAAATTTATGTCGCAGATGAGTTGAATTCGTTATTGATGGAAACAGGTCCCGGCAGAAAAATTTTGATTATCGAAGACGAGAGCGACGTGGCCGATCTTCTCGAGATGGGTTTGCGAAAGGCGGGTTTCAAAACTGCGACAGCAACCGATGGCGCGACCGGCCTGCAAAAGGCGCGCGACGAGCGGCCGGACTTCATCATTCTCGACTTGATGTTGCCAAAAATGTCCGGCCTGGAAGTCTGCAGAATTTTAAAAGGCGACCCTGCAACGTCACACATTCCGATTCTGATGTTGACGGCAAAAGCGGAAGAGGTTGATCGAATCGTCGGTCTCGAATTTGGAGCTGACGATTACGTAACGAAGCCTTTCAGTCCGCGCGAAGTGACACTGCGAATTCGGGCAATCTTGCGGCGGGGTGAGAAACCTGAGGAAACTCTTGAAGCCGGCCCGATTTCAATCGACCCAGGGCGCCACCAGGTCCGTGTTAGCGGCAAACGCGTGCACCTCACCAGCCTTGAGTTCAAGCTGCTGCGGACGCTAATACAACGCAGGGGACGCGTGCAGGACCGCGATAAATTGTTGAACGACGTTTGGGGCTACGAAAGCGTGATCGACACCCGCACGGTCGATACGCACGTGCGTCGTTTGCGCGAAAAGCTCGGCAAAGCCGGTACCACGATTGAAACGGTGCGTGGTTTCGGGTATCGGCTTCGCGAAGAGTAGATCAGGATCCTCGCTGGCTTGGCGTTGCTGTAGCGTGCTCTGTCCCTGGCACAGTTAGGGCGCATATCCGCTGATGACAGTGGACCCTGCGGCCTTATGACAGTGAACTTTAAGCGCCCCCGATCGGAACTGGCCTAACGAGAACTTGGGCGAAGTGGTTTGTGATTGCGAAACATCTCTGCACCAGCTTTGGTGCAAAAAGTAATTAAAGAGAAAAGAAATGCCGTTGGCCTGGTATGTTACTCTCCTAATTTCCGCTGCGTTCGTCTGCATCGCCTTCTTTGCATGGCGCAAATGGATCGCACCGTGGCGACAGATTGAAGAGGTCATTCGCCAAATCAATCGCGGCGAACGGCCGCGGACATTCCTGATGGAGGGCAGCGCGCCAGTCCAACGCATCGGATTCCAGTTGGAAAAAATCGTTGCTGATTTGGAGCAACGCCAAGAACAAATCGCCAAAGGCGAATCCGGGATGCAGACCATCTTCTCCGCAATGCAAGACGCATTACTGGTGGTCGATTCCAATCGGCGCGTGATTTTGACTAACCAGACGTTCCGAAAACTTTTCGACGCCCCCGAAATTTCCGTGGCAACGCCGTTGCTGGAGATTGTCCGTGATCCCACGCTTGATAGGATGTTGACTGATGCCTTCCGTGACGACGGCCCGATTCGTTGCGAGTTGACTCTGGACGGCTCACAAATCGAGCTGCATTCCGTCGCGACAAAGAACGATGCCGGTGAGATCACCGGCGCTCTGGTCTTGTTTCACGACATCACCGAGTTGAAAAAAATAGATCAAGTACGGCGGGATTTCGTAGCGAATGTTTCACACGAATTGCGCACGCCGCTATCGATTCTGCGCGGCTATATTGAGACCTTGCTCGACAGTCCGAAGACTCCGCATGAGGAGCTCATCCGGATTCTTCGCATCATGGAGCGCCATTCGGACCGCCTTGAGTTACTCGTCGAAGACTTGCTTACGCTGGCGCAATTGGAATCAACCAATCCGAACTTGCAGATGGGAACAGTCGATCTGTCGAGTTTTCTCCCGGAGATGCTCCGTGATTGGGAAAAGAAGCTCAAAAGTAAACA
>DATDFM010000275.1:0-15374 GCA_036522635.1 Candidatus Udaeobacter sp.
CGAGAATTTTCAGAAGATCGGTGCTTTCAAGGCACGAGGCGCAACGAATGCCGTCTTTGCACTTGATGATGAAATCGCACGACGCGGGGTGGCAACGCATTCTTCCGGTAACCACGGCGCCGCGGTGGCGCGTGCGGCTAAGTTGCGCGGAGTGCCCTCGCATATCGTTATGCCTTCGAATTCGGCGAAAGTGAAAATCCGCTCAGTCCAGGGGTATGGTGCAGACGTCATCTTTTGCGAACCAACAGAAGAGTCGCGTGAACTCAAATGCGCAGAGGTGATCAACAAAACCGGCGCAACACTGATTCACTCGTTTGAGAACGAGCACGTGATAGCCGGGCAGGGCACAGCAGCTATGGAATTTCTCGAAGATGTTCCAGAGCTTGATGTGATCATGTGTCCGGTCGGCGGCGGCGGTCTCTTATCTGGCACAGCGATCGCTGCCAAATCCATGCGGCCACAGATCACAGTAGTCGCGGTCGAGCCTGAGAATGCGGATGATGCGGCACAATCGTTTCACGCGGGACGCCGGCTTGTGACTGAAAAGAACTTCACCATCGCCGATGGGCTGCGCACAAATATCGGTGAACCAAACTTTGCGATTATTCAGCAATACGTGGACGACATTGTGACTGTAAGCGAGGAAGCAATCGTTTTCGCGATGCGCACGATTTGGGAGACGATGAAGATCGTGATCGAGCCGTCAGCGGCAGTTCCGTATGCGGCGATTCAAGGATCGAAGATCGATCTCGGCGGCAAGCGGGTCGGTATCATTCTCACGGGCGGCAACATCGACCTGGATGCTTTGCCGTGGAACTGTAGCCAGGATCGGTGATGTAGCGGTGACCGTTGCTGGCGGCTGCAAGATATCGATTTAGTGGGCAACGCGCCCATTTCCGAGGGAACGAGCGTGAATATGAGGACGAGCACGACAAGAGGATGATGAGTCACTTCCTGTTTTTCATTGCCACGATTCTAGCAGGAACAATCAATGCATTAGCCGGTGGCGGCGGACTGATCACCTTCCCGCTGCTGATGCTTGTCGTGACGCCGGTGACCGCCGATGCCACAAGCGCACTCGCGCTGTTCTTCGCCTATCCGGCGGCCGTTTGGCGAACGCGGAATCAGTTTGAAGGCGTTTTCGGTAGCGGATGGTTGTGGCTGCTTCTGATTCCAAGTGTGCTTGGCGGGTTGATTGGCGGCGTGCTGCTAAGCCAAACGGACAGCCGCAGTTTTATCCAGTTAGTTCCCTGGTTAGTGTTAGTCGCCACGGTTATTATTGTGCTGCGACCAATCCTGGTACGACGCGACGAAGGTGGCAGCGTGCATCCGGACATCACGCCGGCGTTATGGCCGGTCGCAATGACAGGCATTTTTCTGGTGGGATTGTACGGCGGCTACTTTGGTTCCGGGATTGGCATCCTGATGATCGGCGCATTGACTTTTATTTCCCGCGGCGACATCCGGCATGTGGTTGCGCTTAAGAACTTCCTCACGCTTTGCATGCGAGGGGCGGCGGTCCTTGTGCTCATTTACGAAGGCAATGTGAACTGGAGCTACGCTGTGCCAATGGCCGTCGGTGGTCTGATAGGCGGCTATCTTGGGGGAGCGATATCGCATCGCGCGAACCGTAGAGTTGTTCGCGGCATTGTTATCACCATCGGTTTTGCCGCGTCGGTCTATTACTTTTGGAAGTTATACGGGCAGTTCTTGTTAGGCGCAGGCGGCGAGTAAGTTGCAGGGCAGACGTCAACGGTTTGCGTGAGATCTGCAATCAGTTACGACTGACGAATTAACTCACAACGCAACCGGAGCTCGCACGAAAATCGAAACAATTATTCTGGGGAGAACAATTACTATGAAAAACCTAGGCATCATCGTAACGGCATTCGTTCTGGTCTTTGGCATCACTGTCTCGCGGGCAGCAAGTGTGGATCGAATTTCGGCGGCAACTGGAGTTCCCGTCGCGACCTTGCAGGCAGAAAGAGCATCCACTGGTCTTGGCTGGGGCAGCTTGGAAAAAGCACATCTTCTGGCGAACGCTTCAGGTCAGAGCTTTGACAATGTCGTCGCAGCGCACCAGTCCGGGCAGGGTTGGGGAAAAATTGCGCGCAATAACGGTCTCAAGCTTGGCACGCTGGTCAGCAATGCTCATCGCTCGAGCAATGCGACAATGCATGCGAAGAACACCCAAACAATGCATGGCAAGAGCGGAACGCACGTTTCCAAAGGATCTGGTGCGAGAACGAGTACGACACGAGGCATGAATCACGGTTCAGCAGGTTTCAATCACTCGCGTGGAATGCATCTGGCGGGGCACACGAGCGGATCTCATGGCATGCCCTCAATGGGTCATGGCGGCGGCCACGGTCGGTAAGGTTGAGGGTCTGTAGCTTGCTTTTGTCCCGAGCAGATCTCGCAAATCCTTTCGGGGTGCAGCCCGAGATCATTTTAAAGCGGCGCGAGGATGCGGGCGCGCTCCGAAAGGTTCGCGAAGCAAAGGAGCGCATTTCGGTTTTGCGCAAAGCGCCGCGGGAGTGCGTGCCTCCTTGTATGATTTTATCCTAACGAAAGGTTCGACGTAAAACGAGGGGTCCGCGAGGCCGGACATACCAACCTAAATCTCAGTCGAGGCCCAAAACTTCGCGAACGCGCGTGGCCAACTTCGGTCGATAACACTGTCTCGAGCAGCGTTTGCCATGCGCTCACGCAGCGCTCGATTCGTCACGAGCGCTCGAATCGCATGTGTGAAGTCTTCGAGATCATGCGATCTCGTGATTAGCCCGTTAGCCTTATCCGCAACCAGTTCCTTGGGGCCACCGGAATCGGAAACAACAACCGGCAATCCGGATGCCTGCGCTTCGAGGATTACGTTGCCGAAAGTATCGGTGGTGCTGGGAAAAACAAAGACATCCGCCGACGCATAGGCAGTCGCTAATTCCTTGCCCTTCAGATAACCAGTAAAAAAAGCTTCGGGTAAAGATTTTGCCAGCGCTTCGGAATACGGACCATGACCGACGACAAAAAGTTGGACGGGCAGCCCTTCTTTGCGCAGACAGCGATAAGCATCAGCCAGGAGGTCGAGATCTTTTTCTCGCGAAATGCGGCCGACGTACAGTAAGCGAACATCGCCGTTCAGAGCGCCAAATTTTTCAAAGAACGCGGAGTCGCGTCGACCCGGGTGGAACAATTCGGTGTCGAGCCCGCGCGGCAATATTTTCAGTTTGCCCTGTTCGAAGCCGCGCTTAATCCAGCTTTGCCTGTACTCTTCAGAGTTAACGAAGACCGTGTCGAGTTGGCCGTAAAACCAATGCATGTAACCCCATGCGACACTCTCAAGAAAACTGTCCTCGGTCAGGATCCGAATGTATTGCGGGAAATCCGTGTGATAGATGCCGCTGGTTTGAAGATTAAGCATCTTTGCCGCGAGCAGCGCGGTTAAGCCAACCGGGCCCGGTGTGCTAATGATGATCTCCGTGAATTGTTCCCGCTGGACGTAGTCCAACATTTGCAAGATGGGTGGGAAACTCAGTTTCTGTAATTCGTATTCGGGCAACTCGAATTCGCCGATAGGTGGAAAGTTTTTGATTGGAATATCGGAAAGCTGTAGGTCGCTTCGTGAAGATACGACCACTAATTCCTTGCCTGCGGCGGCTCCGGCGGCTGTCATTTTCCGAATCGTCGTCGCGACGCCGTTCACATCTTCGAGCGTATCGGTGAACCAGGCGCGTTTATGATTTTGCAAGGCGACAGGAATTTCGCCGGTTAACTTCGCGAACAGGTTTCGCAGCCATTTGCGCGATGGTGCCTGGCTATGAAAACCATAAATGTATGGCGTCAGGATAACGAGGATCGGTGCAATCGCGCTCAAAGCCTGCACGCTCTCGACCATGTTTCCGCTGCTGATTTGCTGAACGAATTTGTTGAAGAACCGAAACGCGAACTGCTCCGCGACCATGTTCGCCATGAGAAATGTGCGCCGCTCCGGTTCACTGACCTTGTCCAGTTGCGCGGCCAGCTTTGCCTTCACCTCCGGCCGCGCGAAATAACCGGAGAGCTCCTTCCAAAGGGAGACGTTTGCTGGTTTAGCAAAGTCAAAAATCTTTCCCGATAAAACACCTTGCACGATGAATTCCGTTTTCTCCTTCAGCGTGAACTCTGTCGGGTCGCGGCCCTCCATGAAACGCGAAAACATTTTCTCTACCAGCGCTCCACCGGGGCCGAGTTTTTCGTGGAAACGGTCTTGGATGAAACAGGCCACTGTGTTGTAAAAGCCATGCGACAAAATCAGTGGCGTTCCGCCTTGACCGCATGGCGTGCAATTGCCGCTCCGAACAAATTTAAGAAATTGCCCGGCAGATTTCGCACCGGGAGTTTCTGTAAAAGCGGAAGCCATGAATCGCCCTCCGTGATCGTCGGAGCCGGCTACCAGAATTTTCTTCCAAGGCTCCGCGTGCGTGGGCGCTACACCGTGACGAGTGGCAAGCACGTCGATTTTCTCTGGCGTTAATTGATTGAAAAGAATCTGGGCCAGATCGCTCAGGAGCGCATCACGCAAACCGTTGATGCCCTCGAAATGTTTGAACAGAAGAATAAGCTGCTCGAGATGCATTGCCTCGAGTTTGCCATTCACGCTATATAATGGATGCGCGACAGCGTGAGCGATCTGTCCGCGCTGGAGGTAACGCTGCAGATCGAAAATGTTTTCGCGGACGCCTTCAATGTCGCGATGTTGTTGTTCTGAGATTCCCCACACCAAAATGTGCAGCTTGCAGGCGTCCTGTGGAAAATACGTGGTGACCTGTTCGCTGATGAATGTCCGAGGAAGGTGCGCAATTTCCAGGCAACCATCGATCGAATCGTGATCGGTGATGGTCACGTAATCCATCCCACGTTTGCGCAATTGTTCGTACAATTGCTTTGGATCGGAGTAGCTGTCGGGAAAATCGAACCGACGGAAAAGCCATTCTTCCGAACGGGCGCTATGGCGCGAATGGAGATGTAAATCGCACCTGCTCATTTACATTCCTCGCTTTAGCCTTTGATCAGCGATCCAATCCTGATATGTGGTGGCGGTTCTCGCGTCTTTTGTTGCCGCAATAAAGCCAAGAATCTGCCTCCAAATAGCCGGCTGGGAGTAGTCGGGCGGATGAATGCTGATCCGCAAGAGCGGTTTGGTCTTCATGAAACAGAATAGTGCCGCATTCCAATTCCGACTGAGGGTCCGCCGCCAGCTACTCTGCACGCTGTAGACAAGCGTTCTCGCCGGAAAAGTGGAAGCCGATCGGAGATCGCATACCGTGCGCAGGCGGGTCGTGTATTCCAATTCCGCATCGCGAACTGCTTGCTCTGCTTCCATTCCCAGCAACCATGCGGGCGCGATGAATCCGCGCGGCTTGAGTCCGAGAGCGCGGAATTCATCCCGTGCCGCGGTAATGCGCCGCAGGGCCTCCTCATAACCCAAATCGTAGAATTCGCCTTCGTTTCGGGTGTAAAATCTGGTCATGAATTTGTCCCGCAGCGTTTCGTCTGCCTGAGCAGGACGTTCGTGAAAATAGCCGTGAATCACGACTTCGTGTCCGTCCGCTTCCAGGGCCCGAAGCCATGCCACGAATTCGCGGTGCTTGGTCAAGCGGCCTTCATGGTGATAATCTGGAACCACAAGAATTGAACAAATGCGCACGCCATGGGCGCTCAATTCTGAAATCATCGTGCTTGTGATTTGCTGGGTGCGGGGAGCGACATCGTGCAGAGAAACGACGACAGAATCCGCCGCGGCATCGACGGTTGCAGCGAGGGGAAGAAAGTCCGTTGCCGCAATTGTATCCATCTCTCAAATTTTCCGTCTTCCAACGGCTTTGAACAAGGCAAAAGGCAAACGCCTTAATTCTGGGTGCGCCGCAGCAATGCAGCGTTGGGCCAAACGCGTCACCGGATATTAATCGTATTCCAGTGGTATCAGGGTTCCGAATATTTCGGCCGATGCCACGTGCATCATCTTATTGCGAAACCTCGGCACTCAACGCGTTCTATCCTCCGGCCATATTTACGATTTCCCGAAACTCTGGTTCGGCCAGAGGCATGACTGATAAACGGGATTGGCGAACCAGCGGAATTCCTTTCAATCGTGGATTCCCCTTGATCTCGCGAAGCGTAACCGGCTGCGCCAATGCTTGAACTGCGGCTAGATCGACGGTGGACCAGTCGCCTTCCTTTGCAGTCGTGTCGGAATACGCGGTTCGCACCACTTTAGCGATGCCGACCACGGCTTTTTCCTCCCCACTGTGATAGAAGAGGACGGCATCGTCCTTTTGCATGTTGCGAAGATTATTTCGCGCAGCAAAATTGCGTACCCCGGTCCAGCTTGTCTGGCCGTCAGCAACAAAATCAGACCACGAATAGGAAGACGGCTCCTGTTTCACCAGCCAAAAATTTTTCATGGGTGATGCAATCTCGCTGTCATTCCGAGCGAAGTCGAGGGACCCCGCAGCACCACTAGCGGTTTCTCGGCGCGATCCTTCGACTTCGCTGCGCTTCGCTCAGGATGACGATCTCGGCCATTAAGCATCTCGCGCAACAATTTGAAGCTTTACAAGGACCACGCCTGCACCCAAGTGAAATCATGTCGCGGCTGCCGTTCATCACGTTCGAGGGATCAGAAGGAAGCGGGAAGTCTACACAAGCCGACAAACTGGCCGCCCGCTTTCAGCGATGCGATGTCCCTTACATCCTTACACGCGAACCCGGCGGCACACCGATCGGAGAAACGATCCGTGAACTGCTCCAATTTGCTCCACATAATTCGGATATGACCTCCGAGACCGAGCTGCTCCTTTTTGAAGCGAGCCGAAGCCAGCTCGTCCGCGAAGTAATTAAGCCTGCCCTCGAACGTGGCACGTGCGTGATTGCCGATCGTTTTTTGGATTCCACAACCGTTTACCAGGGGGCTGCGCGCAACCTGGATCACGAAATGATCGAGCGTTTAAACGCATTCGCCGTCGGCGATTGCATCCCCGACATCACTTTCGTGCTGGACGTCGATGCTGCGACTGCTGAGTCGCGAATGCAAAGTGAGCCGCGCAAGGCCGATCGGATGGAACAACAACCCGCTGAATTTTACGAGCGTGTCCGGCAAGGTTACCGCCACCTCGCAACGCGTGAGTCAAAGAGAATTGTTTTGATCGACGGCATACGAGACGCAAACGACATCGAGACGGAAATTTGGAAGACGCTCTCCGTGCGTTTTCCTTTGCTGGCCAGTGGCAGCGACAAACAATGAGGGAAACGGCGAAACGGCGAAACGGCGAAACGGCGAGAAAGCCGATCCGGCACTTCCGCGATTTGGACGTTTACCAGAATGCTCTCGCTGTTGGCCTGCGTGTTTACGAGTTAACGAAAAGATTTCCAAACGAAGAACGCTACGCGCTGACTGATCAGGTTCGACGATCGTCTCGTTCAGTTTGTGCAAACATTGCTGAGGCTTGGAGAAAGCGACGATATGAAGCGGCTTTTGTTGCCAAACTCAGCGATGCGGAAACTGAAGCTGCAGAAACGCAGGTTCACTTAGAATTTGCCTTTCGCCATCGCTATATGGCGAACGCTGAGTTTGGGAGCCTCGATGATGCCTATGAGAAGATAATCGGCCAGCTTGTCAGGATGATCGATCAATCCCAGAAATGGCTGATCAAAAATTTGAGGCAGAATTTATGAGTTGCCATACAAGAATAAGATGTGAACAGGCGGACTCGCCGATTCACCCAATCGCCAATTCGCCGTTTCCTTCTGATTGACATGGCTTTCCCGCGTACCACTGCACTCGATTTTTTGCGTCGCGCTCATGAGCAGAACCGGCTCGCTCACGCCTACCTCATCACCGGAGATCGAGATAGCGGGAAGGAACTGCTCGCAGCGGAGGTGGCCAGTTTCGTTAATGGCACCCCGACAGCAGACGTTTTTTCAGCCAAAGCACGCGAGGTATTTGTTGCCAGGCCTGAATCGAAATCGCGCCGCATCGTTACTGCGCAAATCCGGGAGCTCGAGCACGCGCTTCAAATGCGAGCGGCGGACGGCCGACGCAAAGTAGTCATCATTTTCGATGCCGACCGGCTTCAAACTGAAGCGGCGAACGCATTTCTCAAAACGCTGGAAGAGCCGCCAAAGAATTCGCTGTTGCTGTTATTGAGTGCGCTGCCCGAGGCCCTTCCCGAAACGATTCTTTCACGATGCATTGCCATTCCGCTCGCCTCGAATGGCGGAGCTCAAAGCGCAAAAGAGGAGGAGAAACTAGTAAAGGTGCTGCAGCAGACATCCCGCCAAACCACCTGGAGTATTCAATTTGCCTATCGACTTGCTCAGGAATTTCAACAATTGCTGCGAGGCATACGTGAGGAGGTGAAACACGAAACTGATGACGCGTTAAAACGTGAGCAAACGCGCTACAAGGATGCAACCGATGGCGCCTGGCTGGAAGAACGAGAGGAATATTACAAGGCACTCACCGAAAGTCTTTATCTGCAACGGCGCGCCGCATTGATCGAAACCTTGTTTGCCTGGTGGACTGACATTCTTCGTGCAAGCAACGGCGTGGCACAACGAGATATACCAGGTGCCAAACAAGAAACCGCCACCCTGGCGACCCGATTCAGCACTCCCGAAATTTTACGGCGAATCCGTTCGCTCGAAGAATTGCGCGATCATCTCAGTCGAAACATCCACGAAAGCCTGGCCATTGAAGTAGCCTTTCTGGCGATCTTCATTGTGTAGCTGCTCGCCCTTGGGGAGTCTGTTCTTTCAAACCTCGGTTCATCGGACCTGAGGTTGACAAAATGCTGTCTAATCTTATCCAGTATCCGCGTATGCGACATCTTTACCGATTACTTTTGTGGGGCGCTGGCTCTTCACTTCTGTTACTTACTGGTTGTGCCACAGGAGGGCATGTAAGCGCTGGAGGCCCGTACCACGTTACTGCTTACAAGCCGAACGACCCATCCAAGGTGCGCGTTCTGGTTTCACTCTCCCAGCAAAATGTCTATGTAATGGAGGGCGACCGATGTTTGATGGCCGCAGCCATTAATGTGGGGATGGCTGCGAAGCCCACACCGAGAGGCAACTTCAAGATTTACTCCAAACAGGAGCACAAGCGGTCTGGATCTTATGGGTTCAGCGTGCAAGGCGACCGAATAGTACCCTCCACCGGTGGCGGGCCGGGGCGTTACGTCGGATATCCAATGGGTTATTGGTGCGAGTTTGCTCCTGCCTACGGTTTTCATCAGGGGTATATTCATCCAGCTCCGCATACACATGGTTGCATTCGGTTACATGGCGAAGCGGCGGCAAAATTTTACGCGCTGGTGCGCATCGGGACTCCAGTGAACATCGCTAGTTCCCAGCCGGAGGACGCCACACTTGGCCCGAAGGTGCAGCGTGTGGATGACTCCAGAACGCCTGATCCTCCAGCCTCGGTTATGATCTCAGAAGCGGCGTTTGAAAAACCGAGCGGCCCGCTGCTGGAATAGCATCCTTACTTGAATTGCGGCCGCCGCCGCCCCGTGGCATGTTAGCAAGCGACAATTGCTAAGCTAGTCATGTCGAGCGAAGTGAAAACATCCCGTTGCGTAAGCGTGCAGTAATTTCGCGGGATTCCTCGACTTAGCTGTGCTTCACTCGGAATGACAACTGTTACAACATGAGCACGAACCTGATATCCAGCGGCACGACGGCCCGCCAAAAGGTGAACTTGCGTACACCCGACGTAATGGCGGCAGTGCAGCAACAGGTCGAGTCACATTACCGCAGCGATATCATCGAAAAGGTGCGTCGCGCCGGTGGAATCATCTCCGTAGGAGACAGCACGGTGCGCCTGGCGAAGCAGTTTGGTTTTTGCTACGGCGTTGAACGAGCGATAGATCTCGCGTACGCCGCTCGGAAGGTTTTCAAGGATCGTCGCCTGTTCATTGTCGGAGAAATCATTCACAACCCTGAGGTAAATCACCAGATCGCCTCGTTAGGCATTAAAAATCTTACCGGCAAACATAAGGAAGCGGACATTTCGGAACTCGAACCTAACGACGTTGTCATCGTGCCGGCGTTTGGAACCGAATTGTCGATCCAGCAACAGATCAAGGATCGCGGCTGTCAGATTGTGGATACCACATGCGGCGACGTAATGAGCGTTTGGAAGCGGGTGCGCAAGTACGCGAGTGAGTCGGTGACGTCCATTATTCATGGCAAGGCAGAGCACGAAGAAACCAAGGCCACCAGTTCCCGGGCGCTTGGGGAAGGAGCGGGTCACTATCTGGTAGTCCTAACGCTCGCGGACACAGATTACGTTTGCGATTACATCCGACACGGCGGCGATAAGCAGGCATTCCTCAACAAATTTACGGGGGCACACTCGCCGGGATTTGATCCTGACGTACACCTGAAAACGGTAGGCGTAGCGAATCAAACAACGATGCTGCGCGGCGAGACCGAGGAAGTGCAACGGCGAATTCGCCAGGCGGTGATCGATCGCGACGGACCGGAGCTTGCGCAGAAGAATTTCCGTTTCTTCGACACAATCTGCGGCGCCACTCAGGAGCGGCAGGATGCGTTGCGCGAATTACTGAATGTCCGTATGGACCTGTTGCTCGTCGTTGGCGGGTACAACAGCTCGAATACATCACATCTTGCCGAGATGGGTGAAGAGAAGTTGCCGACCTATTTTGTGTTGAACGCTTCGCGGCTCGTTTCCGCTACGGAAATCAAGCATTACAACCTGCACGAAAAACGCGAAGTTGTTTCGCACTTTTGGTTGCCGAACGGTCCCGCAGTGATTGGCATCACTGCCGGCGCATCGTGTCCAAACAACCTGATCGAGGAAACGTTAATTCGGCTCTTTGAGTTGCGCGGTATCTCGCGTCGAGATCTCGAGCAGGCCGCTTAAAAATCGGTCTGGTTTAGTAACACGTGGCTCCAGCCAGGTGTAATGGCGCCGCTGTAAACCGTTTGACAGGGTTCGTTTCCGAAGATGTCTGTGCCCACCTCCCTGAAGTGAGGTGTTAATGAGGCGGCCGCCATGCAACCCGCATCTTTACGCACGCAAAATCCACGTGTCGCACGAACTCAATTTGGATATGGCACGAGCAATTTGGAAGGGCAGTATCAGCTTCGGACTAGTTAACATACCGATCGCCCTCTATGCAGCTACCCGGCGGGAGGAATTGAAATTTCGTCTTCTGCGCAAAACTGATCTAAGCCCGGTCAATTACAAGCGTGTCGCTGAAAAAGACGGCAGAGAGGTTCCATGGGACCAGATCGTTAAGGGCTACGAGTACGAGAAGGGCAAATACGTCGTGCTACAGGAGGAGGATTTTCAAAGAGTCGATCTCGAAGCCACTCAGACGGTCGATATCCAGGACTTTGTCGATCAGGAAGAAATCGACCCGATGTACTTCTATAAGCCGTACTATCTGGAGCCGCAAAAAGGCGGAGACAAAGCATATGCGCTCCTGCGGGACGCGCTAAAAGACACGAAAAAAGTTGGCGTCGCAAAGGTCGTCATCAAAACGCGGCAATATCTGGCCGGTGTGAAGCCGGAGGATGGTGCGCTCGTGCTCGAGTTGATGCATTTCGCTGATGAGTTGGCCGATCCCGACAAGCTTCATGTTCCGAAGAAGCTGGAGGTCGGCAAACGCGAAATGAACATGGCCAAATCGCTTATCGGCAGCATGACTTCAAAATGGCAGCCTGAAAAATATAAAGACGATTATCGCGAAGCACTCATGGACGTCATCGAGGAAAAAGTGGAAGCCGGCGGCAAAGAAATTGAAGAGAAGCCGAGGAAAGCACCGAAGCCGACAAAGGTGATTGACCTGGTATCGGTTTTGCAAAAGAGCCTCGAACAAAATGAAGGGAAGGGAAAACGGAAATCGCGCGCGAAGAGAGCGCACCCAGCCAAAAAAGCGGCGTAATTTCATGAGGCGATACTTCGGCTGATTGAACCGGTTAGGCATCGCGGGCTGGTCATCGCACGGTGACCACAGCGAACTCGAGCTTGGGGGCGAAACCGCCGCCTCAATAAATCGAGTTTTTATCCAAGGGACGCTGGCGGGTTACCAGCCTCGATTCAGTAGTAAACAGATCATCTCTGCGCTGCCAAATTTAAGGCTGCACTGAGCAATGAGGGAACAGATTCAAATGGCAAATGCTCCTGTTAATAGGGAACCAATTCGAGTTCACCGCGAGCCACCTCCGGCACAAACTCAGCGAGCCGGCGAGAAGAAATCGCTGTTCCGTCGGCCGGGCGTAATAATCGGAATTACGGCAGTCGCAATCGTTGGAATTATCTATGGCGCCACCGTTGTCTTTCATTCTCTGACGCATCAGTCGACTGACGACGCGTTCGTAGATACTCATGTCGTTTCAGTTGCCCCAAAGGTAGCCGGCCGGGTGAGCGCAGTGCACGTGCGCGACAACCAATTCGTGAAAAAAGGCGAGGTCTTAGTCGAGCTCGATTCGCGTGATTTCCAGGTGGCATTGGAGCAGGCCAAGGCCAACCTGGCAAAAGACAAGGCCACGGAAATAACTGCAGCTGCAAACGAAAACCGCGCAAAGACATTGTTCAATAACAAAGTCGTCAGCGCGCAAGAGCGAGATGCTAACGTAGCGGCTGCCCAGTCAAGCAGAGGCAATGTTCAAGCCGATGCAGCAGCCGTTCAACAGGCTGAATTGAATCTCGCCTACACAAAAATCAAAGCGCCAATTGATAGTTATGTGACTAACAAGAAGGTTGCCGTTGGCGACTATCTGCAAGTTGGACAGACGCTGATGGCGCTGGTGCCGCCGCGAGTGTGGGTGACAGCGAACTTCAAGGAAACGCAATTGCGCAACATGCGGCCTGGACAGTCGGCGATCATTTCTGTGGACGCCTATCCAGCCCTCAAATTGCGCGGACACGTGGATAGTATCCAGGCTGGAAGCGGCGCAGCTTTTAGTCTGTTACCTCCGGAAAATGCGACCGGCAATTACGTGAAGGTGGTGCAGCGCGTACCCGTGAAAATTGTTTTCGATCAGCAACCAGATGCGCAGCACGTGCTTGGACCCGGCATGTCCGTCGTGCCAGACGTCGAAGTCGCCAGCGGTTTGGCGGCGACCATTAAGGTCGTTGTCGGGGCCGGGTTGATCATATCCATCATCATCATCGGGGCGGCGTTATGGATCGGAAGAATTCGACGCTCTGGCTAATGTCACATGCCTTCACCAAACAATACTGCAGCGGAGCAATGGACGCCGCGCCACAATCCGTGGCTTATCGCCGTGGCCGTTATGTTGGCCACTTTCATGGAAGTGCTCGACACTTCCGTTGCGAACGTTTCGCTGCCGCACATCGCTGGCAATCTTTCGGCTACGACGGATGAAGCCACATGGGTCCTGACAAGTTATCTTGTCGCGAATGCGATCGTGCTGCCGGCTGCGAGTTGGTTTGGAAATCTGTTCGGGAGAAAGCGGTTCTTGATTGCGTGTGTAGTGCTTTTCACCCTCGGTTCGATCCTTTGTGGTGCAGCGCAGAGCCTTGGTTTCCTCGTCATCGCCCGTGTATTCCAAGGCGCCGGCGGCGGGGCGTTGCAACCAATTTCGCAGGCAATTTTGCTGGAGAGTTTTCCACCACAAAAACGCGGCGCAGCTATGGCTGCATTCGTGATGGGTGTAGTGGTCGCGCCCATTCTGGGTCCAACACTCGGTGGCTGGCTTACTGACAATTACTCCTGGCGTTGGATTTTTTACATCAATGTCCCCATTGGAATTACAGCCATGTTTCTCATTAACGCGCTGGTGGAAGACCCGCCGTATCTCAAACGAATCTCAGGCGAAAATATTGATTATCTTGGGCTAGGCCTGTTGGCGATCTGGTTGGCAACACTTCAATACGTGTTGGATCGCGGTCAGGAACTGGATTGGTTTGGCTCACGCGCGATCCTTTTCTCGACGGCTATTTCGGCAATTGCGTTCGTCGCATTTATTGCGCGCGAGCTCACAGCTGAACAGCCCATTGTTAATCTATGCGTGTGGAAAGATCGCAATTTCGCAGTCGGGTCGAGCATGGTTCTTGTTATTGGCGCGCTTCTTTACGGCACCATCGCGGTGCTGCCGTTGTTCATGCAGAATTTGCTAGGCTACACCGCATTCGATGCTGGTATTGCAATGAGTCCACGCGGTATCGGCGCGTTCATTGGCACGATCATAATTGGACGTATTTCCGGCCGCATTTCGAATCGTATCCTGATTGGTACCGGGTTTCTGCTTCTAATGTATTCCTCCCTCATGTTCGGCGGAATCAATCTCGAGATTAGTATGCGAAACATCATTATTCCCAGCCTGCTCAACGGATTCGCCATTAGTCTGATCTTTGTTCCACTTACCACTTCCACCATGGGCACTCTGGCCCGGGAACAGATTGGAAACGCGACCGGCATTTTCAATCTCATGCGCAACCTTGGTGGAAGCATCGGAATAGCGTCCATTACCACCTTTATTGCCCGCACAGCGCAATCGAACCAAAACGTGCTGTCTTCGCATACGTCGAAATACAATCCGATTTTTCAACACCAACTGGCTGAAATTCAATCGGCACTGAGCCATAAAGTCGGTGACTGGGAGGCGGCCAGGCAGGCAGGGGGAATTTTATATCGAATGCTCGCAGAACAGGCGGCGCTTATCAGCTACGTTCATAACTTTCGAGTGGTCGGCTTGGTTTGTCTTGTTTGCGTGCCGATGGTGCTGTTCTTTAAGAAAGTCCGCAGTTCCGATGGCGAAGCCGCCGCTCATTAGAATTCGCAGAAACGAATATCTGCGTCACGGCGAGCTTGACACCAGCGTGAGAAATCATCGAGCCTGAACCGCTATGAACGCGCTTAATCGATTTGCCGATCCGGTTTATTGCATCATGCGGCTAATAATTGGACTTATGTTCGCATGTCACGGAGGACAAAAGCTTCTCGGCTTTCCTGGAGGCGGACACGGCGGCGCGGGAGGGTTGATGCTCTTTGGAGGAATAATTGAACTTCTTGGCGGGCTCATGATCGCGTTTGGTTTTCTGACGCGGATCGCGGCATTCATCTCGGCTGGCGAAATGGCCGTGGCTTATTTCATGGTGCACGCCGCGGGAAAGGCCATCGGTCATCCGCCGACTCCGACCGAGCAATTTTTTCCAATTCTGAACAAGGGCGAACTGGCTGTTGTGCTCTGCTGGGTGTTCTTGTTCATGTTTTTTTATGGTTCCGGACGCTGGAGCATCGACGCGTTGATCGGCAGAGCAAAAGCGACAGCCGCGACTCCTGCCCCTGCTTAGCTTGTCATTGCGACCAAAGCCGCTTGCTCGGGCGTTGCTTTATAGG
>DATDFM010000276.1:0-9284 GCA_036522635.1 Candidatus Udaeobacter sp.
TAAGGACCTGCGGTTCCACTTTAATCAACGCCTGCTCCCGCAGCTTCATCGCGTATTTCGCGAAATCCGCTGCCGTGGCGTAGGGAGAAGTGGATTGTTCGTCCCCGAAGACTTTCGGGGCGCCAGCAACTAAAAGACTGAAACAAACCGCGAGAAGTCCCTTCATGCAGACCGCCGCTTGTTCTACCGGATTCCGAGGCCGGAGGCAAGCTCAAACTTTATGACACGGCAATTAGTCAAAGGGTTCTCCTTCATCAAAATGAGCGGTCATACAACCTCGGTTTACTGGTTGTCGACAAGCATTCTAGTGTCCCGTTTGAGCATTTTGATTCGACCGCTGACCTTTTGAATTCGCGCTTCCTGCTCATTCAGCCGCGCGACAAGACCTTCCGTTTCCTTCCGTTGCCGTGCGACCGCTTCGTCAAAATTCTTCTTCTGCTGCGCCATAACTGATTTCAGTTCACCGACAATCGATTCCTGTTGCTGTACTTTGCGGTGTTCCTTGAGAAACTCGTTAAGCAACATCGCGTTTACAGCGTCGTAGCGCACCGTGTACGGTTTCCCGTCTCGATCCGGCAGCATTGTCGAGGCGAAAAATTACCCTAGCTGCCGCCGAAATTGGTCGTCCCGGCACGCAGCGACGAACCATCGCGAGGAACCCGCATCGACGATATTGCCTACGATGATAAAGAAAGGACTGCCTGCGTCGCTTCAGGCCAACCGGATGTTGTCGATCAAACGAGTCCTGCCGAAGAACACCGCTAATAAGAGGACCGAGTTCTTTCCAAGTATTTCAACCGGTTTTAGCGTTTCTGCATCGGCGACCTCTACATAATCAATTCGCGCCAATTGCGCTTCATTGATAACTCTCTGCGCCAATGCGACAACGTCATTGGCAGATGTTTTCTCAGCAGTTTTCGCTGCCATCAGTGCTTTGTACAAGGTCGGGGCCTGCTTTCGTTCCTCTGAGTTCAAATACTGGTTGCGCGAGCTGCATGCCAGGCCGTCTTCTTCCCGCACGGTGGGCACCGCGATGACGTCGATGTTGAAATTGAGATCGCGAACCATCCGTCGAATAATCGCCAGCTGCTGAAAATCTTTTTCGCCAAACACAGCCGCACCAGGCGCGAGAATATTGAACAGCTTCGCCACGACCGTGCAAACCCCGCGGAAGTGTCCGGGACGCGATTTACCTTCGAGCGTCGTCGACAACGAAGTCTCTTCTACAAAAGTCGAGCGGTCGGCTGCATAAAGCTCGTCGGCTGACGGACGAAACAAAAGATCGACACCGGCATTCCGGCAGAATTCTTCGTCTGCTTTTTCCGGACGCGGATATCGGTCGTAATCGCCGCCTGGCTCAAACTGGAGCGGATTAACAAAAATGCTGACGGCGACTTCGCCATTTTTGCCGGCGGCTTCGCGGGCCACGCGAATCAACTCGCCATGCGCCTTGTGCAGCGCGCCCATCGTCGGCACGAGCACGCGCCGTTTTGCATGCGACTGCGCCTGTGCCTCTGCGATGGTGGTCAGAATTTTCACGCCAGCCACACGAAATCGCTAGTCGCGCTCGAATCAAGAACCAATCACCATCAGAAAACGGTGCAGCAGCACCGCACTCCAAAACGCAAGCGCGTACAAAATCCGGTTACGAAAACGGCCGCATTTTGCAGTGCGGCAGTGTTCTGCCGCTCTCCGGTTATTCGAAGCGAAAAATCAAAGGAGCAGGATAAATGCACCGGTGATCATCAACGCGAGCATCCAGATGAGGTCCAGATTGAACCATGCGCGGCGCAGTATCGCCACGCCGAGTTTTTCGTAAACCACGATCGCGACTAGCGCGGTCGCTATGAGATACCCTAACGTATGGACCACGACCGCCGCGATGAGAAGAGCAGGCCCGCTAAAGTTGGCAAATGCCCAGGCGTGTATCTCGTGAGCACCATGGTGCTGATGTGATTCACCCGCAGCCGGCGATGACAAAAAAAAGGGGACCAGCATCAATCCTGCGCCATGCGCGGATGCCATGACGAAGGACCAAAGCGTCAAATCGCCGAAGCCGACTCGCATTCCAACCCAATTCGGATGACGCGAACGCAATAGGCGATACAAACCAAAAGCAAATAGCGTCGCGGCAGCAGCAATTTTCACGGCGCCATATGGGAGGCTAACACGAGCAAGAAGCACCGCGGCGATGATGATCCCGATGGAAAGTGCGTGGCCCAACACCATCGGCGGCAGCGCGCGAAACACAGCTGCGCGCTTTTGTTCCTGCAATCCCAGCGCAACGGCAAATAACCAACCCATAGCGGGATTGATCCCATGAAAGATGCCGAGCCCAAACACCGCCAGCCACGGCCAGAGCTCGCTCACGGAAAACAGTAGGAGTCGCTGGAGGAATCGCCTCCTTCGAGGCGGACTTGATGAACGCGATAATCGTTGCTCTCGAGGAAAAAGTTTTTGTCAAAGGTCATGCCACCATTGGGGTCAGCGTGCAGTTTGACCATCCAACTGCCAACACCGTCGGGATAAAATTGCTCATCCCATGCTGCATAAAGCGAATTAGTAAAATAGATGCGTTTGCCATCGCGGCTGACCTCCACCATTTGCGGCCCACCAGCCAGCGGCTGGTTCGGCTTCTTCGGATGCGGCGTACGATTCACGATCCCGCCAATACGCACTGAGCCGGTCTTCTTCGGGTTAAACGGGTCGGAAACGTCATATTGCAAAAACTCGCCCGTGCCGAAGCAGGAAACGTAAAGGAATTTGTCATCCAGGGATAAGTTGATGTCCGTCACGAGTGGCGGTACCGCCTTAAAGTCCTTCAACAACGGCGGCAGTTTTTCGGGGTCGGCGGGTTCAGCGGGAATTTCGATCACTTTCTTCACATCCCACGCGCCATTGTCCCGATGCCACAGCCAAATCGATGCCGACAAATCTTTTAACGAAACCACTACGCCAACAAATCCGTAGGCTTTGCGCGGGTCATGCGCAGGACGCATTTCGAGCACCATTTGCTGCTCTTTACCTAAATCCAGCGTCTGAAGATGTCGCCGCCGACGCAGGTCCCAGACATGCATTTGATGCCCATATTTGCTGTTTAACAATTGATCGGGTAGCACGCCGTTCTCGATCATGTTTGGGGTGCCCCATTCGCTGCTGAGCAGCGTGTCGAACCCGAGATGCCACCAGAAATCGTAGTGCAAAAACTGGCCGCCACGGTCGACTTCCCACTGACCGAGCACTTCGAACGTCTCGCAATCGAGCATGAAAATGCCGCCCGGACCGTCGCCATTTGGATCCCCGAGCGCGCTAACGTAAATCGCTTCTGGACCACAGTGGATGGTATGCGGACGCGAATAATTGGTGCGCGCGAAGAGTTCCTCCGGCTCGATGACTCTGACGATTTGTGGTTTCCGCGAATCCGGCTTCGTATCGATGATATGAATTCGCGAAGACCGCAGACCGGGCACAACCAGATAACGCCGTTCTACGTGGGGATGCGGCGCGTACGGACATAGCGCGGAGCTGCACGCATTCCAGCCGAAGTGGTGCAGCTCATCACCAAACTTGGGCATCGTGACCTCTCCGACGCGCTGTCCGTATGTGGACGACGCAGGATCAACATCAACAACCAGCAGCGCGTCATTCAGTTTGCTGCCGGGAGGAGTTAGCGCGGCAACAAACGCATGTTTTTCCGGAGGAGCCTGCATTGCCTGACGCGGCGAAGGATAAAATGTGGGATCTGGTTTCAGTAGTGGCATAAAATTTCGATGGTTGATGGTTCAATCCATTAAACTCCCGGTGGAAGGGAACTTTCAAGGCCAATTCGGAGTAATTAGTCGAGCCAAACCGCCTGTCGGCCGAATCGAAATTTTTTGTGAGAGAAATTTTTCCAGCCCGCTTGGATCGCGAGCTCATGCATTTCGGAAAATGAAAAAGCGCGCTCAGCCGAGAGACGCGCGTCAAAGCGCGTCATCGGTTCGCGAAAGACCAGTGCGGTCAACATGTAAACGCCTCCGTTGAGCAAGAACCCGCGCCGCAAATCCGAGACCAGTACAAATCTTTTCGATAGGTCGCGACATCGCCGCAGGACTTTTACGGCATCATCATCGCTGAAATGATGAATGACTAACGAACAAAGGGCGATATCGAAGCCTTGAGCACGATCCCATTCCAAGATGTTCGCGGCATGGTAGGAAATTTCCGGATAATCGGTGCTTAAGCTCCCGGCAATTTCGAGCGTAGCAGGTTGCTGATCGACTGCGTCGATCTCTATTTGGGCGCCAATCCTGCGCGCGTGATCTACGAGCAACCGCGGAATATCGCCCGAACCGGTGGCAAGATCGACGACCCGCATGTGCGCGCCAGGGACGATCCACCTCCGCATGAAAGCGGAAATGAGACGATAGCTGCCAAACCAGCGATTAAGCTGGCGAAGCCGTTCAAGGTCGCGCCTCAACTCCGGCGAAACCGGTTGCGGCCGGTCCATCAGCTCGAGAACGGACGGATCGAAGCTGCGTTTCATCAGATCAAGGTAGGGATAATTCACCCGACCACCTCGGGCGATTGCGGTCAATCGCCTCTACCTAAAAATTTTTTCCAGGATTCCGGCAACTCTGCCGTTTCGATTTCGCTCGCGATGCGTCCCTCAAATTCAGGATGGAAAATCGTGGTCGTCCCGTAAACCATGATCACGTCTTCTGCGCCTTCCACTCTAATGGCGTGCGCAACCCCGGGCGGAATTACTACGCCAACGTTGTTGTTGCTGCGATGATTGTCACCATCTACGAACAACCTCATTACCCGCCGCGGCAACCCCGCGCGGATGTCGCATAAAATCAGCTCAATGCGTCCTTCCAAAAAGAACATTACGTCCCATTGCTCCTCATCGTAGCGGCGCAGTGAATAGTTTTCCGGCTCGTCAACGAATAAGAGGCGCAACCAATCTTTTGCAACGCTGCCTTCCGGAACACTCGGCGGATGCACGTGGAAACCTTTCGCCGTAGAGGCAAACATGCGCGCAGCCGACCATTGCTTCGGCCACATGCCAATCCGCGCAAGAATCCCTTCCTCGCGTCTCACAAATTCGCCAAAAAATCCACGATGTCGCTGGGGGTAAATCTTTCGCGCGAAAATTTCCACGCCGGGTATCCAGGCTTCTTTGATCTCGCGCTGCTTCTTGTCGGCGGCCATAAGTTCACCGGCGTCCACCCCTCGTTGTGCCAACTCCTGGGCGAAAGACGCTGTCCGATAATCACGGCCGGTCAGTGCACTTTGCGCATCAGGGTCGATGCCCTGCCACAGTTTTTCGTCGGGTTTATTCATTTATGTTCGATCCGGTCAGCGAATTGCCTCGAACTCACCAGATAAGCGAAGCTGTCATTTTGAGCAAAGCGAAACATCTCGCCACTGGCGCACAGGAATCGGATGGAAAAAATCAGAGATTCTTCGCTTCGCTCAGAATGACAACGATCGAATAGTTGGCGATGAGGAAACAGCGAGTTTGCGAGAGAATTCGATTCCTTAAAACGCCCGCGTCACTAATGGCCGCTGGTGTGCAAGATGACTTTGCCGTCTCTGATTTCGCCGCCCGTCACACCGTACTGATTAGCATATTTGATCACGTAACTTCGCAGCGATCGCCCGCCTCCGGGTAATCCCAGGTCAAGGACATTAACAGGAATGCTGTGGCCGTTGATCGTCACTTCGCCCACCTGCACGTTACTCGCGTTGGTTCCCGGCGGCGCCACAATGGTGACACTGGCGTTCAGATACCGGTCGGCAAGACCGAATGCGTTTCGAAACGGAACATCTAACGTGTTCAAAGGAATGGAGAAGTTAGCCTGCAGGGTACTGCCATCGATCCCAACTGAGGCTGTACCACGCGATTTTCGATTGGCCGCAATCAGTGCGTTGATGTCCGCGGCGGTTAATTCCATATCGGTTGGCTCATGAGCGCGCGCGGCTTTCTTCATCGTGTCCAGGCGTTCGCGCACCTCAGCGCTTCTTTGGACCGGCGCGGGCGCGCTCGTTTCCTGAGGCGTGACGGCGCCGGGTTCAACTGGCGAAGAAGCCTCAAGAATGGGTGCCGGTTTATCGGACAGATAGACGTGGCGGATTCCGCCAACGCCTATGACAACGAGTAAGATCGCGAGTACGACAAAGAGAAGACAACCTTTTGCGAAACAGCCCGATCCTTGATTTGGAGGCTGCTCAATTGGGGTGTCCATTTTCGTCATTCCATCCGGATCTTGGGATCGCAAAAATCACCTTGTCACATACGATGTGCAACCAAGAGCGTGTAATTATCAGCATGAAGCCACGCCCACTGCCATTTACAAGAGCTACACTCAATAAAGTGAAATTGCAGGTTATCGGCGTGACAAAAGCCGCACATTACTACCCGCCGGTGTTATACGAGGGAAGCTATTCCCTCTGCCCGTAAGGCGAATATTTCGCTATAAGCGAACGTTCTAGCTTGGCTTGGAGCTCCAAAAAGTCGTGACCCGTCTCAGCTAAGGAGCGACTACGTATATGAAGAAGCGCCTGGAAGGTACTTCAATCCAGATCGTATACTTCTACCAAAGCAACCCCAGTGATAAGGTTTTTGCCCCGCACAATCCCTGTGTAGCTACCTGGGGCAAGCGTTGCGATAATCGCGGATTCCCTTCCATCTCTTGGAGCGTGGCCGCTGGAGCGAATATCCCGCACCTGGTCGCTCATGATGATCCCGCCAAGAATCGTATGCTGCCAGTCATCATTCGAGGCAATCAAAACGCCACTGCTGTCATGCAGTTCCAGCGTCGGATCAGGCAACGGATTGGGAACCGCGTATTGGCTGAGCTCAGGACCAATGGCCCGCAGGATCACCCTTTTCGGCTGAGTTCCTTGGATGATAAAACCACCGATCATCACGTTATCGTCCGTCTGCACCAAGGCGCGAGTACTGACGTTGCTTAGCATGGAATCGCTCTCAGGTGCCAAATCGTCTACCTCAACCAGACCAATGCCCATCGTGTCGCTGACACCGCGAACAATCGCTGTGTAACTGCCTGCCGACAGATCCGCGATAATTGCAGATTCTCTTGGGTCAGTTGGAGCGAGACCGCTGTTGCGGATATCGCGTACCTGGTTGGTGGCGATGATGCCACCGATTATCGTATGCAACCAGTTATCATTAGAGGCAATTAAAGCTCCTGTGTTGTCATATAGTTCCAATATCGGATCGGCTAGCACATTGGGAACGCCGTACTGCGTAAGCTCGGGACCAATAGCGCGAACAATTACTCTTTTTGGTTCCATCCCTTGGACGATGAACCCTCCAATCACCACGTTGTCGCCCGTCTGCACAAACGCGCGCGTGCTAATGTTGATCAGCAGCGATGCAGGTGTCGGCGACGGAGTCGGTGTCGGTGATCCCTGCGCCCGCAGCTCTCCCGCTGCGACAACCGTGAACGCGAAAGCTACATAAAAACTAATTCCCCTTCTCCCCAAAACCCTGCCCATGAGTCCGAGTGGATCAAAACCGCTGCTCTTTGGCAAGCACAAAAATCCTGTAATATCGTAAAATCTCGCAAATCGTACGTTCTGAGTTCTCCTGGGTCGAGCCCTTGAAGCGGAGGGGGGTCCGAACCTTTTTGACATTGGGGTGTTCCCCGACGGTCGGAGCACCCGATTTTGCGGGTTACGGACCGTTCATTTGATACCCTTTTGACACCTAACCTCTCGACTTTTAGCAGCGCGGTTGTTCCTGGCACGGGTCGAATCGGCAGTGAATCGGACAGAGATTTTCCCGATGTTCAAATCCAGGACGATTTCATCGGCGCCGTGTTCGTTGTACTATCTAGATATAGATAGAGCGCGGTTCCTAGCGTTGGATGTCCCGCAAACGGCAATTCTTCGCGGGTGGTAAAGATACGGACTCTCTTACCATTGGTGGCCTCAACCTCCGGTTCGCGTGGAAGGATCAAGGTTGTTTCGGAAAGATTCATTTCACGGGGCCCGCGCTTGCATTTGTTTGTCGGTCAAACCACGTGCGTCGGTGAAGACGGCCAATGGATTACCCGCGAGCGGCGTTCAAGTAAAAACATCAAGTTGAACGAAATCGTAGCCGGCGGCCATATCCGCAAATATTTGTTCGTCTAATGATGGAGGGCTTCAGCAGGAGAGATTTGCGTGGCATAACGCGCTGGAATTAGACACGCAATCACGGCGACAACGGCAAGGACCAACGGCACCACAATAAAAGTAAACAGATCAGTGGAGGACACAGCGAAAAGCAGACTCGACATAAGACGCGTGATGAACATTGAAACCACCAGACCGGCCGCCGCGCCGATCGAGACGAGAACCAATCCGGGGCGAACGGCGAGGAGCAAAATATCGCGGATTTGCGCACCAAGCGCCATTCGAATGCCAAACTCCTGGACGCGTTGTTTCACCAGAAAGGCGGTGACGCCGTAAATGCCCAAGCTGGCGAGAAACAGCGCCAGGGCAGCAAATGTGGAGATAAGAAATAGAGCTAATCGACGTCGCGCCATGGAACTGGAGATCAACTCATCCATGGTTGTTACGCCATAAACCGGAAGCTCCGGATCAATTTGCTCCATAGTGCGCGTCACGAACTGTCTTGTCGTGGTAAGATTCTCAGAGGTGCGGAGAAAAACTGCAAATAATTGCTGCGAGCGCTGAAGAATCGATCCGTATAAGCGTGGTTCTGGCGCTTGATCCAACCCGTGGTCCAGCACATCGCCAACCACGCCGATAATTTCAGAGTCGGTGGTTGCCCTGCCAGCGTCTCTGCCGGTGTCTCGCACGTGTTGTCCAATCGGATCTTGTTGCGGGAAGAATTTTCGCACGAACGCTTCATTGACAACGACAACGTTGGTTGCGCCATAATCATCATGATCCGTGAAGACGCGTCCTTTTCTTAGCGGAAGCTTCAGGAGGTCGAAATAATTTGGGCTCACCGCGCCGAAATCAGCGGTGTACTCTTCCTGGGCGGAGGTAGCATTGCGTGGAAATGAGAACGCGATCAAATTAAAAGAATTGAGCGCACGTGTGCTCAAGAATGGAACATTTGTGGTCAACCCGACCGCAACGCTCTGCACACCTGGTGCAGCCTCCAAGCGCTGAACTAATTCGCGCGCGAGTCGCGCGCGCTGCGGCGGATTCAAATAAGGATTGGCGTCGGGATTGTTTGGCCGCGGGATCCAGATTTGCGCGACGGTTACACCGCGCGGATTAATGCCCGGTCGTTCGCGAAGCATGGCCGAAAAACTCCG
>DATDFM010000277.1:0-7703 GCA_036522635.1 Candidatus Udaeobacter sp.
CTATTGTCGAGAAAGGGGAAATCGTCAACAGATGATCGACATGTTCATCCAGCATCGAACTGCCGAACGGCACATCCCAGCGTCGGGGACGGGAGATCCTGGTCAGTGATTCAGCCATTTCTGAACTGACTAACGACCGTCAGACCTAACGAAGAGGCCCTAGGCTCATTTGCTTATGTTCATACGGTGCGCCACATACATCGAGGCTGCGGCAATAACGCCGCGAGGCAAGCCAGTTCGTTACCGGTTTCGCTCTTTCTAAACTTTTTGCCGGGTTCGGCCATTTTGTCGGCACCCTTAGTCGGGGATGTTGATCCAGTCGACGAGGCGATCTCACGAACTTGTCCGCCGAACGTCGTAGCGCCGCCCAAACCACCTCCGAATGCACTCGGAATTGCAACGACCTTAAACGGACGAATTTTCATTTCCGAATTCATCTGAATAACGGCTTCACATTTGGATCGCAAGCTTTCCTTTCGGCAGTCCTTTCCGAGATTGCGAGTGGCAGGACGCCAAAACCAGCCGTAGTCCTCGCCAAGTGAAAGCAGGCAGTAACTAACGAGTGTCGGATGCTCGCTTTTCAATCGTGGCCTGCAATGGGGCGAAGTTTGATGGGCCATTCACACCAATGGTGGTGACATTCGATCCTCTCGAAAAGTCCGCACGGAATGGTTGCTTTAAGTTCTAATTACCGTCATTCTTGAAAAAGTTATGATTTCCGAACTCGTCGGGGGAATCCTGGTCGGGGGCGTTCTTGTGCAGCTCGGATTCATATCGGTTGAGAATGTTCGCCGCGTTGTCGGGCGGCATCGGCAGGAGGACCTGGACCTCGAGATTTTGAAAACCCAGCTCGCGATGGTGCGCGATCTTTGGCGTAAACGGGCTGATGGCGCCCTGCCCTGGAACGGTTACCGCAAATTTCTCGTTAGCAGGAAAGTGATGGAGTGCTGCGACATTTGTTCGTTTTATCTGACGCCACACGACAAAAAACCACTGCCAGATTTCCTGCCGGGTCAGTACCTGACTTTTCGAATAAACATTGCCGGTTCCGGAAGTCCCGTGATCCGTTGCTACACCATTTCAGATGCGCCGCACGTCGATAACTATCGCATCACCATCAAACGCATTCCGGCGCGCGACGACCGAGGGCCTCCCGGGATGGCGTCGGCCTTTTTTCACGACCAAATCCAAGAAGGCGATATTCTCGATGTGAAGGCGCCCGCCGGGCAGTTTTATCTCGATCCAGCCGGCAGACTACCGGTCGTTTTAATTGGAAGCGGAATAGGTGTGACGCCAGTACTCTCGATGTTAAGCACGCTGATCACTCAGGGATCGCGGCGCGAGGTCTGGTTCTTCCATGGAGTGCGCAACCGTGCGGAGCACATCATGAGGGAACATTTGGAAACGATCGCCCGCGAAAATCCCTACGTTCGGCTCAACGTCTGTTGTAGCCAACCGGAGCCTGATTACAAACTGGGAGAGGATTATCACCATGAGGGACGAATTTCGATCAATCTTCTCAAGAAGCTGCTGCCCTCGAGCAACTTCGATTTCTATATCTGTGGCCCTGGATCGATGATGCAGGACATCATCGAGGGGCTCAAGGAATGGGGCGTCCCAGATATAAATATTCATTACGAGACGTTCGGACCATCCAGCGTGAAAAAGGTTGCAGCCGCAGCCGCGCAGGGTAGCGCCGCCCCGGTCGCCTTCGCTGTGCATTTTAAACGAAGCGGTAAAACCGTCAGCTGGTCGGACGAGCACGGCAGTCTTCTCGAACTGGCTGAAGCGCACGGAGTCAATATTCCGTGTGGCTGTCGTGCGGGAAGTTGCGGCACATGCCAGGTGGCAGTTTTTTCTGGAGACATCGCCTTGGTTGCAAAGTCCGATGTCGAGACAAATCCCGGGACACATCTCACCTGCATCGGCGCGCCCAAGAGCGATCTCGTCCTCGACGCTTAGGTCGTCTCGCCTCTTCGTTGTTGAATTGGTCAACTTGTTAGGCCACGGCCATAGCTGCCAATCTTCAACGTTAATCCCATCTCGAAGGAAACAAAGCCGAAGCTGCGCCGTAACAGATCGCTATGATGAACGTCGCCGAACCGATTTCCGTTGGACAACGCGAGCTTCAGATCGCGCATGTTACCTGGGCCACCTATTCATGTCGCAGAGCAACCATCGGATCAATTTTCATGGCGCGACGGGCCGGAAGATAACAGGCGAGCAATGCAACACCGACGAAAAGCGTGGCGACGCCAGCGAAGCTGAGCGGGTCGGTCGGCTCCACCCCGTAAAGTAAAGTTGCCATCAGATGGGACACGATCACCGCGCAAACAATCCCTATGACGGCCCCCGTGACTGCGAGTCGCAATCCTTGCTGCAGAATAACACGCAGGATGTTCCTCTTTTGTGCCCCTAGCGCCAGGCGAATACCGATTTCACGGGTACGCTCGCTAACGAGGTACGAGATAACTCCATAAATGCCTAACGAGGCGAGTAGTAACGCTGTGAGCGCGAACAAGGCCACCATTTCCAAGGAAAACCGCCTCTGCGACAGCGAAGCAGAGACGGTTTTGGTCAAGCTTTGCGCGCCGAACACCGGGAGAGTCGGATCAAGCGAGTGCACACCGTCGCGCACGTCATCCGCGATCGCTGCAGTGTTCAGATGGCCCCGCAGCAAAATTGCCAAATGCTTCGCGCCGGTCTGATAAAGGTTCAGATACAGTTGAGGGACGTTAGCCCGCAGGAGCGATTCCGTTCGCGCGTTCGCGATAACGCCCACAACCGTGATCCACGGAGAACCTGGTCTCGTTGATTTAAACCGCTTGCCTATTGCTTCCTCATTGGGCCAGTAAGTGCGCGCGAACGTTTCATTCACCACCGCTACCTGCGGAGTGGTGTCGTTGTCGAATTCGGTAAACAACCGGCCACGTAACAGAGTCAGTCCGAGTAAATGAAAGTACTCCGGGGTCACTCTGGTTCTTGCGACAACCGTCGGCTGATCCTGACCAACATTTTGCCCTTCAAAGGTCACATAAAAATGACCTTCGAGGATGTTCAGTTCATGCTCGCTTTCGTCGAGCGGGATAGCGGTTGTGTCTCCGATTGCCACTTCTTCTACTCCCGGCAGATGCGCGCCGAGACGAATCAGCTCCCGGACAAATGGCGACTCCTGAGAAGGCGTCGCGTATTTGTCGATCTTCGGATCATTCGGATAAGGCATTCTTGTCCTCACCGTCATCACGTTTTCCGCGCTGAACCCCATGCGCACGTTTAGCAAATCCCAAAAACTGCGGAACAGAAGAACCGCAGAGATCATCAGAACCAAAGACACTGCGAATTCAGTGATCACGAGTGCGCGCCGCGCTCCCGCGCGCTGAGCCGACCCCGCTGAGCCGTGGCCCTCCTGTTTCAACGCCTGCTGTAAATCGAGTTGCCCGGCTTGCAAAGCAGGTGCAAGCCCAAAGATTACGCCGGAAAAACCAGAAGTGCCGAGCGCAAAGATAAGGACGGTCCAGCTAATCGAGATTTCATTCAGCCGCGGCAGATCGTCCGGTACGAATCCTAGTAGAAAATCTTTAACCGCGAACAAGATTACCAAACCTGTGATTCCGCCGAGCAACGAAATGAGCAAGCTCTCCATGAGTAATTGCCCAGTCAGACGTGCCCGGCTCGCACCGAGCGCCTGACGGAGCGCAATCTCGCGTCCGCGCGCGCTAGCTCGAGCAAGTAACAAATTCGCAATGTTTACGCAGCTGATCAGAAGAACCAATCCCACCGCGCCAGACAGAAGCACAAGCGACTGACGAACATCACCGACGATTCTCTCCTTCAACGGTACCAGACGAATCCGCCACGCATTTTGTTGAGGGTAATCCGCTGCGAACTGTTTCTGCAAAGATGCGACGAGGGCATCTACCCGCTCCTGCGCCGCCGCAATCGTCAATCCGGGCTTAAGTCGCGCGATTGCCGTCGGTAGATTGCGGCCGCTGCGCCGCGGATGATCAGCTAGCGGCGTACCGTAAAAACTCGTTGCGGCCCAGATTTCAATGTTCCTTTCTTCCGCAGTTCGTCCGGGCGAATCAAAACCCGCTGGCATGACACCGACGATCCGATACAAATCAGTATCCATCCGCACGCTTTTATCTAAAACGTGTGGATCACCGCTGAAGAGTCGCTTCCAGAGACTGTCGCTAATTACAATTTCCGGAATAAGACCGGGTGTGTGATCATTCGGATCGAAAGCTCGTCCGAGTTCCGGTTTGATCTGCAGAAGCTCGAAGTAATTCGGAGCCACAAGCAGTAGTCGCACGCGCGCTGGTTGAGCTGAGCCGGTAAGATTATTTTCGTCAAACCATGTGGGAGAAACATACTGGAAAATTCCGGAATGCTTGAGGTCCTCCCATTCAGGTTGTGACATTCCGACGTCGTGGGCGCCAACGCCGGGAAGATCATCCTGAATGCTTACTAGTTGTTCCGCACGCGGATATGGCAAAGGCTCCAAAAGCGTGGCGTCAACGACAGTAAAGATCGCGGTTGTGGCACCAATACCAAGAGCGATCGTCACAATGGCAGTTAACGTAAACCCCGGCGATTTTCGCAACTGACGTAGTGCGAATTTGAGATCGTTCATGTCATTCGGTGCGTAATGCTTGAATTGGATCGACGTGCGTCGCACGCCGGGCCGGGAGCAGACATGCGATCAATGCAATTGTTGCTAGCAAAATAGTCGCTCCGGCGAGCAGCGCCGGACTGTGCGCCGAAACCTCATACAGTTGCGACGCAATCAAGCGCCCGAGCGCAAATGCTGACACGATCCCGATCACCAGTCCTATTACAACGGGTCTCATTCCCTGGTTCAGGATGAGCGTCAACACATCGCGCGTTTGCGCGCCAAGCGCCATCCGCACCCCGATCTCGCCGGTGCGCTGCTCTACGGTGTAGGCGACTGCGCCATAGATCCCGATTGCTGCAAGTAACAAAGCAACTCCCGCAAATATTCCGAGCAGCCAGGTCATCAGCCGTGTCTGGCCAAGGGCTTGCGCGATGATTTTCTCCATCGATTGCGGCAGTGCTATGGCTAGCCCGGGATCAACAGTTGCCAGCGTTGAGCGGACCAATTTTGTGACAGCGTCCGCTCGTAAATTGCTGCGCACCACGATCGTGGGGAATGGAAAGTTTTCCTGCGCCCAGGGACGATAAAATTCCATGTCGTCAGCCTCATTGACCTTTCGGGAGCGAACATCGCCGACGATCCCCACAATTTCGCACGGCGTGGCGGAACTGGTGACGAGCAGCGTTTTGCCGATCGGGTTTTCGCTCCCGAAAACTTTCTTCGCACCTGACTGACTGATGATAACGACGTTCTGATGATCGGCGGTATCGTGCTCATCGAAATCGCGTCCCGCCAGAACAGGAATGCCCCATGTCTTGAAATAACCGGGCGAAACGTCGTGGCTCGGCGCTGTCGCGCGCTTATCCAACGGTAAAAGCTCGCCATCAGCGCGCGAGTAAAGTGTTGCATTACCAGCGCCAACTGCCAGCGGGATATCGCCCATGACAGCGACACTTTGAAAACCTGAAACCGCTCGCAAGGAGCCGAGTAATTGTTCTGCGAATCGCTGACGCGTCTCGATGTCGGAATACTGGGCCGCCGGCAGAGTGACGAAGCCAATCCAAACATTTTTGTACTGATATCCGACGTTTTGTTGATTCAGACGAATAAAACTCGCGATCAACAATGCCGCGCCGGCGAGCAACGTCACCGAGAGCGCGACTTGTGCGCCGACGAGGATCTTGCGGAGGCGCTGTTGCTTCACACTGCCGCTCACCCCGCGACCGCCTTCCTTAAGCCCATCTACTAAATCGCCGTGGGAGCTTTGTAGCGCAGGATAGATCCCCATCAGCAATCCCGTCAAAAGCGACAACCCAACCGTGAAGCCAAGCACGGGAAAAGAGAGGTTGACGCGTGTGTTCGGATCGAACGGCAAAAAATTCGCGGCCATTTTCGGGACGAGCGGGACCAACTGCCAGGCCAGCACGGCGCCGACGATTCCGGCGAGAAGACTCACCAGTAAACTTTCAAACACGAACAGCCGTACAATGCCGCTACGCGATGCGCCGAGCGCCATTCGTAGCGCGATCTCACGGCGGCGGCCGGTAAATCGGACCAGCAACAGATTTGCGACATTGCTGCAGGCAATGACCAACACGAAACCCACCGCAGCGAACAGTGTTGCAAACGCAGGACGCAAGTTTCCGCTCACATCCTCTGGAAGCGTCTTCAACGTGGTCTCTAGCGCAGTATCGATCTTGCCCGGAAACTCAGCGCGATAGCTCTGCTCTAGTGCCGGTAACGCGGCCCGCGCTTGTTCCACCGTGATTCCCGGTTTCAAGCGGCCTACGACGCGCAAGAAAGTGGTGCCGCGCATCATTCGTTCGTACGTAAAACCGGGAATCACGTACGGCTTGGTCGTCCAGACCTCGGCGTTCGGACCGACCCAGGCAAACGGCATGTTCGGCAACACGCCAACAATCGTATGCGCCACGCCGTCGAGAGTGATGCTACGGCCAAGGATGTTTGGGTCACCACCCATTCGTTTCTGCCAGAAATTTTCCGTGACCATTGCCACATCAGCCCCTTCCTCTTCGTTAGGCAAAAAGTTGCGGCCACGAATGGAACGCAGCCCGAGCACGTCGAAATAGTTCGAGGTCACTCTGCCGCCGAACAGTTGCACAGCGTCGCCAAGTCCCGTCAACGTGAACGCAAACACGTTTTCGGCAGCGAGCTCCTCGCATATTGTCTGACCGGCGCGAAAATGCTGGAACCGCGGTAGCGACAGAGGAAGGTCGACCAGCTTGCGATCCGGCGCATTGGAAAGGAAGTGCACAACGCGTCGTGGTTCCTTGAACGAAAGGCTCCGCAGAAACAAATCGTTGATGAGACTGAAGATTGCGGTGTTCGCGCCAATCGCGAGCGCGAGCGTGAACACGGCGATGATGGTGAACGCTGGTGTTTTGGCGAGCGTACGGAGTGCGTATTTGAAGTCGGAGATCATAAGGATTTATCGAATTGATTGTTTACGTGATCATTCAGCGCGAAGTGCAATAACAGGATCAACACGCGCAGCTCTGCGCGCCGGCAGCCAGCAGGCGACCATCACCGCAATGCCCAACACAATCCCAGCGCAAATACACGCGATCAGATTGGGGCCGGGCATTTCGGTCCATTGATTCCGGACCAGGTGCACAATTCCGTAGGTCGCGAGCGCGCCGGCAGTAAATCCCAACGAGAGTAACACCGCACCTTGATGCGCAACAAGCTGGATGATCTGGCGCGCAGTAGCGCCGAGCGCGCTGCGAATGCCGAACTCACGTTCGCGTCGGGCGACTTGGAGGGCCAGCAGGCCGTACAATCCGACAGCGGAGAGGACGAGCCCCACAAGCCCAAAGGACGAGACGAGAACGAAAATGAATCGCTCAGTCGTGCGTGAGCGGGCTGCGGCGTCCTGTAGCGACACAAAATTGTACGCAGCGAGATTCCCATTCGCACGGGCCAGTGCCGCGCGAATCGTCGCCTCGTTAACGGAGCGGCCATCGGTGTGCAAAACGAAGGTGATGTCTTCGAGCGATGTCGTCGCGTGCACGAGCATTTGCGCGAGCGGCCGCGCGATCATCCCGAGTACTTCGCCGTCGCGCGGATC
>DATDFM010000278.1:0-4556 GCA_036522635.1 Candidatus Udaeobacter sp.
AATCTCTATCGATTGAAAATCGCACAAACGCAATGCGGCATTGAAAATCGATCGCGCTTTTCAATGACGTTTCGCCGCGTCGCTCTTTCTTGGGAAAAAACGATCTGGCGGTCTCTTCGCAATCAGTTCCTGCCCAACCGAAACTGCAAGGCGATCCACCGGTCTCTTTGTAGATCTTGGAAATCGTAATTGCTTTTTCACGAGATTCGTTGTTAAAAGGCACGCTTATGGCGCAACGCGTATCGGCGCTCTCCACGGCAACCCCCAGGAGCTTGAGCGGGTTGGCGGTGGTTTTTCTCTTGTTCGCGTTGCTTTTTGCTCTCATGAACGGTCAGAAAATGAAAGCTGTTCGCGCAAACGCGGCGACACCGCGCGCGATCGTCGCGAAAGCGAACGCGCCGGCTACTGCAACTACAGGAGCGCCACAACAGGGCAAAGCCGCCGACACAGATCGAGTCGCAAAAGCCGAAGCAGCACTCACCCAGGCAGAGAAGGAAAAAGCAGATCTCAAAGGCAAACTCGACGCGAGTCAGCAGGAAATCGCAGCGTTACGCCAACGTGCGGCGGGAGGAGAAACGAACCCCAACGCCTCCGCGCCGGCCAACCCGGCACCTGGCGAGAATCCGCAGAACGCAAATTTACAATCGCAACTCGACGATCTTCGGCATCAACTCGATGGCGCTGAGAAAGAAAAAGCGTTGCTGGCTGAAAAACTGCAGGACGCACAACAACGCCCGGCTCAAGTGAGAGAAGCTCCCAAAACAGAAACAAGAAAACGACGCGAAACCGTACAGCGGGAAAGCGGCAGCGGTCGTCGGGCGGGTGTGCACGGGACCGTGCTCGCGTACAATCAGGCCTACAATTTCGTGGTTTTAAATCTCGGCGCGCGCAATGGAGTGGAATCGAACTCGGAAATGCTGGTGTTGCGCGACGGAACGTTGATTGGAAAAATTCGCATTTCTTCAGTTGAACCGGCGACGGCTATCGGCGATATCATGTCCAACAGCTTGGCGCGCGGCGTCCAAGTACAACCTGGAGACAGTGTGATTTATGCTGGGACAAGTCCTTAAAATCCGAAAAATCGTCGTTCCGGTTTTGCTCTGCGCATTCGTGGTCGCGCTTACTTCATGCGCGTCGCAGAAACAAACAGCTCTCGTCAATGATCCAGACGATCATGGTGGATCTCAAATGCCGTGGAATAAGCCGGAGCCGTGGGAAAGCGGCCAGCAAGTCCAGGCCATGACCGACCGCCGCTAGGTCCGTTTTTCGGGTCGGCTTCGAAAGTCGACTTCAAACTGCGCAATTTTGGACTGATTATCTCGAGAGTTACGCGTTACCCGCGCACAAAGATCAGACAGGCCTAACGAATAGCCTAAGCTCGTTCTCGCTGGCCGCATCAGAAGCTTCCCCATGAACGACACATTCTCTAATGTGTACGAAGATGAGGAACGAGCACGCGCGTATGCGACTCTAGACTTCCCCGGAACGTACTATCTCGCCTTTCGGGATTTGCCTGGTTTGATTCGCCGCTATAACCACGGCTCGCGCGCGCTCGATTTCGGCTGCGGCACCGGTCGATCGACTCGATTTCTTAGAAATCTTGGCTTGCACGTCGTCGGCGCAGATATCTCGCAGGCAATGCTGGATCACGCGCGCGGCCTCGATCCTTCGGGAGAGTACCACCTTATTGGGGACAGCATTGCCAGCGAGTTCGCACCAGGCAGTTTTGATGTGGTTCTGGCGGCCTTCACCTTTGATAACATGTCAAACGAAGCAAAGGCGACGGCGTTGAGCGCGATGCGCATTCTTCTGGCTCCGAAAGGATGCCTGCTATTGGTCGTTTCTTCGACCGAAATTTACGTCAACGAATGGGCCTCCTTTAGCACGCGGGATTTTTCAGAGAATCGCCACGCCACTGATGGCGATCGGGTCCGAATAATCATGTTGGACGTTCCTGATCGTCGTCCCGTCGAGGATGTGTTTTGCACCGACGCTCATTATCGCCGCTTATTTGAAAATGCAGGATTAAAAGTGCTCGACCTTCACAAGCCGCTCGCCACTGGCGAGGAAACGACGCTGTGGATCAGCGAAACAGCCACATCCGCGTGGACAATCTATGTCCTCGGTCCCGCGACGAGCTAGCGTGATCCGGAAAAAGTGTCACCCTGCGGACCCGCCGGGAGGCTCAAGGCCCGCAGGGATTGGAGGGATAGCTTTAGGAATATCGTTTGAAAGGCAAAACGAACTTGAGTAGTCGCGACATGAAGTCGTCGTGTGTTTTGATCCTTGTCGTGGTTGTGCGGGCGCCAGCAAGGACGGCAGCCGATTTTAGCTCAGCAGCTTTGCGTTCTTCGGCTGCCATCTTTTCTATTTTGGCGAGGATCTCATCTGTGGGTAGCACCCAGTCCATTGCAATGGAGTTGCATCGTTCCGTTGGACAACTTAGTCGCAGCGGGCCGTTGCCGCGGGTTCCGCCGGTGACTTTGATTTGTCGCCCCGAGATGAGATTGCCGCAAACCAGGCAGTAACGTTTCTCATCCAATGAATGCCACTGGCGAAATTGATCCAGGCGACGAAGTACTTCCAGTTTCTCCTCGTCCGACAATTTAGTTGCCACACATAGCGCCACGGCCTCAGACACTACCTTTCGGTCAAGGGCCGGCACAATCGGGTGTCCGGTGGATTGCTATATAGGTTAAACTCCGATCTGGCGAAAAAATCTAAATCCGACTGGGGCAAACGGCGCGTTGTAAGGGAAATGAACAAAACCGCTCATAGACCCGTTGGCCGTCGCGTTCTGGACTATGCAGAAGCAGCGCTACAACAAATGAAAGAATATTGCGCAGCACGTCCGGGAAGCCCCTCTGCGGTGCGCCGCCCACAATTATTTTTTCGCGGCGAACTTTGGATTGCGGTTCTTGGGCCAAGTCTGGAAGAAGGCATTGTCGGGATAGGGCCCACGGTTGCGGCTGCGCTTCGTGCCTTTGATGGGCAATACCTGGCTGCCCTGCGTCCGCCTAACGAGAGAGTCAGTGCTCCGATCAAGCACCGGCAATCTTACGCCGCACAACTGTCTAACTGACCGAGCGCAGAAAACGCGCCGAAGCTGCGCGTCACGTCTTCAGGCGGCGAAACCTTTGGCACTCCGTGGCTGTTAAAGAGAATGAATGGAATCGAAAACCTTTGCCACGACCGCCTCGGAATTCTGATGCGATTACACTGGCAGAGGACAGAGGACGAAAAAATGGTTACGGGAGGAGCAAGACCGAGACGGGGAAGATGGCGACGAGCAAAAGCGCGACGCAAACTGCAAAAAGCAGCGAAACATTCTGCGCAGAAGACGAGTGCTCCAGATGAGGCTCTTCGCCAGGATCAACCTGACAGGCTCCTGTTGTCGGCGCTCAAATATTGGGAGGTCGAACGCGATCTAATCGAGGAACGTCTCTCCAGCGTCAGGTCTGCTACGGCGTCCTAATGCGCAGCGCCAGACGCAACCGGTAAGGCGAGAAGTGCGAGCATGGAGTGCGAGCGCTACCTCGTGGGGCACTAAATACGATCTAAAACTTCGCGCAGTAATTTGATATCTTCTTCAGCCGTGGTGATGGATTCCTCGAGCCGTTTGCGCAATTCGTCTTCGCCCTTGTTGCGTTTGCGTTCGACTAAATGCTCGTGAAGCACGATCCGTTCTTTTAGTTTACGAATCGCGGTCCAGAGAGCGCGTTCGAGCGCTTCGGTGTGTTGCTCGCTTAGACTTTCCGGCGCGAAGCGGTGCCCGACGAAACACTCAAAAAGCGTGACGTCACCGTTTCTGACCTGATAAATTGGGCCGTTGCATTCCGGGCACGCGACCGGAATCTGATCGCCCGGCGGTTCGCTGGTGGGACGGTCTGCGCTTGCTTCGTTCTCCATACCGTTCCCTCCATTTGACGATTCAGTAATGTTGGTGGCTTTGCCATTGGTCAGTTGCACCAGAACATCGGCGATTTGGCGAATTGGCAGGCAGAAATCCACATCAACCATGTTGAGTGCGTTCTGCGGCATACTGCCTGTGAGAGCCTCGTTGGGGTCTTGTACAATCGCGACTCCGCCGCGCGCCTTAATTGCGTAGAGCCCAGCCGAGCCGTCGTCGCGTCCACCGCTCAAGACCACCCCAACGACTCTCGAGCGATGAGCGCGAGCAGCACTCCGAAATAGTACATCGACCGCGGGCCGGTGGCCGTTTTCTCGCGGGCCGCGAGTCAGTACTGTGATGTGATCCTTGATCGACAAATGACAATTGGCAGGCGCGCAGTAAATGCAGCCGGGCCGGTATCGTGTTCCGTGTTCGGCAACGACGGCGGGAAGATTTCCGCAGCGGGACAAGATTTCCGGCAACAATGTTTCAGTGCCTATGTGCATCACCACAAAGACGGAGGCATCGAGATCGTTAGGCAAATGCTTGTTTAACTCGCAAAGAGCGTCCACTCCCCCCGCAGACGTGCCAATAACAATAATATTGTGTTTGGTCATGGGACGTCCCCTTTGTTAACTGAATCGCGTCTGCACTTTTCTCCGAG
>DATDFM010000279.1:0-17465 GCA_036522635.1 Candidatus Udaeobacter sp.
GTGTTACCCACCAGCGCGGCGACGCCGACGGCGGTGTTCTCATCCCCGAAGGTATTCGCCTCAAGAGCGCCAACTCCAGTTGCTGTGTTGGCTTCACCAGTAGAGTTGTTCTGCAGCGCATCCACACCAACGGCTGTGTTATCGAAGCCAGTGGTATTATCCGCGAGCGCGAATACTCCGCTGGCGGTATTATCTGTGCCCGTGGTATTACCTAGAAGCGCTCCTGCGCCGACTGCTGTATTCTCATCTGCGGTATTAGTGAGCAGCGTCCCTGCACCTACAGCCGTATTCAAGCCATTCGTGGTATTGTTTCTCAGCGAGAAGAATCCTATCGCCGTATTAAACGTGCCAGTCGTGAGGCTAAACAGCGTATTCTGACCCTCGGCAGTGTTGCCGCCCGCGTAGCCGCCATCTGGAGCCGGGCTGACAGCTTGCATCTGCGACAAAAAACCAAAATAAGCGAGCGCGAACAGCGCGGCAGTTGAATAAACTGTTCGTAAGAATTTCATCATGTTTGTTTTCATTAGCTTGCTTTCTGTTTGGGTACCCTGGTGGGGACGTTAGGTAATTTACTGGCCATTGGCCACCCGTTGTGGCAGAGCCTTCGATAACTCCATTTGAGTAGTCACTTTTCGAATTGCTGCGGCTTGCTCTTGAATCTGAGACACCAATGCCTGCATTCCTTGCTCCTGCTTGGTGATTCTGGATTTGAGCTGCTCAATTGTCGTTTCCTGTTGATGTACCTTTTGCTGTTCAGCAACAAACGCCTTGTGCTCCTTCAGAAACTCGTTGAGCAACATCGCGTTCACTTGCTCGTAACGTACGCTGTAGGGTTTGCCGTCCTTATCGCGCACCACAAGGTCAGAGTTGACCGCTTCTACGTCCTCAGCCACCAGCCCGAATTGTGCAATGCGTTGTGGATCAATTTCCTTCTTATAGCGAAAGGTGACCGGCCTCAGCGCGAAGAGGGCGTCGCTAGCCTCTGCCATCGGCTTGATTTCGTCTTTAAACCTCCGCGAGGAGGTAGCAGTGCCAAGTTGACCGTCTGAATTAACGAAAACGCCGACTCCTCCGGATGATGTCGCTCCGAAGATGTTCGCAATAAAGCAGCTGTTGCTCACATTCAAAGAACCTCCAGCGCCGATGCAGATAGAGCCATTGGCTGTGGTGAAGCCGCTGCCGGCGCCCGCGCCTATTGCGATGTTGCCACTGCCAGTTGTGATGTTAGCGAGCGTAGCATACCCGATGGCCGTGTTGTTATTACCGGTGGTGTTGTTCGGGAGTGCGTCATCGCCGGTGGCCGTGTTGTTGACGCCCTCTGTGTTGCCAACGAGCGCGTTTTTACCAAGGGCGGTGTTCGCGTTGCCAATAGTGTTGTGGTAAAGCGCCTGGTAACCATTGGCCGTATTATCGGCGCCGGTCGTATTGCTAATGAGCGCGACAACTCCTGTAGCGGTGTTATCACTGCCGGTGGTATTGTCCAAGAGGGCGCCAGCTCCATTTGCTGTATTGTTTGCTCCGGTGGTATTGCTGCCGAGCGCTGCATTGCCGGTAGCCGTGTTTAAGAAACCAACGGTATTGCTTACAAGAGCCTCGAAACCAGTGGCGGTATTGTTCGCTCCGTCCGTGTTGCTGAGCAATGCTTTTTCGCCGGTGGCTGTGTTTTGGTTGCCGGTACTATTGCTATAGAGTGCATTAACACCGATGGCGGTATTGTCCGCGCCGGTGGTATTGTTGCTGAGCGATCCAAAACCGGAGGCCGTGTTGTTCGTGCCGGTGGTGTTGTTAAGAAGCGCGTTCATACCGTCGGCGGTGTTCTGGGAGCCACTGGTGTTACTCTGAAGCGCACTTGTTCCGGTGGCCGTGTTGAAGGCTCCTATGGTGTTATTTTGAAGTGCGAACGCTCCATCAGCCGTGTTGAACCCGCCAGTGGTGTTGCTTAAGAGCGAACCGGCGCCAGTAGCTGTATTTTGGTCCGCGGTGTTCTGTAACAGCGCACCGGCGCCAATTCCCGTCGAGAATGTCCCGGTGGTGTTGAGGCCGAGCGCGAGGTAGCCGACCGCTGTGTTGTAAGCTCCGCTCGTGAGATTTAAAAGGGCATTTTGCCCCTCGGCTGTGTTCCCATTAGGGTAACCGCCATCGGGCGGCGGACTGACGGCTTGCAGCCGTGGAAAAACTCCCAAACCGACAATTCCAATAAGAGTGTAAATTAGATTTTGAGACTTCCTTGATATCATAGTTCTCCTTTAATTTGATCCCGGCGGTTTGTTGGGACCTCGAGCGTGATTATTCGACGGGAAGAAAGTTCCGGGGAGCAGACTTCCCAAACCACCGCGGTTCAGGTCTTTATTGTGTGCGCTTGTATGGAAACTCCGCGAAGTTGTCTAGTCAGGCGACGCCTAATTCTGGTGTAGGAGCTCGCCTGACGTAAAGGCCATCACGGGCGGGACACTCCGGAAAGGAAGCCTTGTTGCTGAACGCGGTTAACCACAGGCCTAGTCCCAGATGGACGGCGGCAGGAATTCGAAATAGCCAATCTTCAGTTGTCCGGCTTCTTCAACGATTACGACTTTGAGATTGAAATAGGGATCAAAGTCCGCGCTCTTCTTCAATTCTTCTACGCTGATTCCCTCTCGTTGGGCGGCATTTTGAAGTTCCTGCGGCGATAGTTCAGTGTGAATTTGTCCGCGCAAACTCGCCCGTCGGATGTCTGGGGGAATCCATTCAGGCATTGCCCCGATCGCAAACATCGAGTCCATCGCTCCGAATTGCTCCTTGCTGCGCCGGTTCAAAACGTCGGGATTGGTCGAAAACACGTACAGCATTTTAGGCGCTCGCGGAGCGCCATGTGCTGCCTCAACATATTGCATCAAGTAGGCGAATTGTTCCGGCGTCACGTTGTCGAACACATACGCCTGGTTTTGCTGAGCATCAGCGTCCTGTTCAGAAGGCTTAAACTGCTCAAGGGACATTCGCGCTGTGGCATATTTGGAGAGTAGCCGGTAGGCGTCGGCGTATTTTCGATTGGCGAGGGCGATAAAAAACGGTTTCGCTGCCAGCAGATATTTGCGTTCATCCGGTTTGGCGTCTTTGTCTAAAAAATCATCCTCGGTCCTTTGCAACGTTTTCTTGTCGCCATCCCGACCTGTCTTGCCGCAACTTGTTAACGACAACGGCAGCAGAATTGCCGTAGCAATGAGGGCGAGATGGGAGGAGCCGGACGCAGTGTTCGTGTTATCCCAGGTTGTGTTCATGCGCTAGTTGCTCATGCCTTCAACGACAATTTTTTGCTCGGCGAAGTTGTCGCGGCTGACGGCGCGCACATTCCATTCACCGGCGGCGAGTTGCCAAAAAACTCTGCCGTCACGCTCCGGCGCGACGCGCTCGCCATTCACGAACCATTCCACGTCGTTTGCGCACGCAGCAGTCAGCTCAACCATTTGCTGCGATGCTGGCAGGACGGGATCGATCTGATAGTGCGCGTTTGGCGCTGGACTCATGATACGAAAATCGGATCGGACATGTGCGCCAATGGTGTTATCGCGGCTTGCGCACCAGCGAGTGTACGCGTCAGGTAAAATCAGTTTTCCATCATTGGAAAAGTAATTTGCCGAATCATCATTTGGCTCCGTTCCCGCAAGGAAAAGCTCGCTCGTGGTTGCGGCGCTGAAATGGGAGGGCAGCAGTCCGGTCGTTTTGCAAATGTCCGCGCTCAGGAGCTTCTCATCCTCTGCTGGCGGATCGAGTGGATGATCGCGCCGGAGCAATTCCTGCATGATGGTTGCCCAAAGGGGTGAAGCGGCTCGCACGGCAAATGTGTCGCGCATGGGTCGTCCATCGAAATTGCCTGCCCAAACCGCAACGGTGTGTTCTTTGTCGAAGCCAACCGTCCAGGTGTCGCGGAAACCGCTGCTTGTTCCCGTCTTTACCGCTACGCGTTGTTCCAAGTTGAGCGGCGAACGCAGTCCAAAGCTTTTCTGGCGCGCGTCGTTGTCGCACAAAATGTCCGTGATAATCGCTGTTGCCTCTATCGAGCCGATGCGTGTGAGCGGCCGATGCTCTGATATCAAAAATTTTGCGCGCATGGCTGTCCCGCCGCGAGCGAGCCCGGCATATGCAGCGGCAAGATCGACAAGGCGCGTCTCGGCATTTCCCAAAACGAATCCGGCACCGTACTCATCAAGACCTTGTGGAAAGTTGAAGCCCCACTTTTGCAACTGATAGAATGCCGGCCGCGCGCCGAGCTGGCTCAGCACGTACACCGCCGGCACGTTCAGCGAACAACCGAGCGCTTCGCGCAAGCGTACCGGACCAAAATAATGATGGCTGTAATTTTGTGGATCATAATCGGCGTATTCGTTCCGAATCGCATCAGGTGTATCGGGCAACAAGCTCGCCGCAGTGAACAGCCGTTTATCAATTGCCTCGAGGTAAACGAACGGTTTCAGTGTGGATCCACAACTTCGGGGCAGCGTCGCTCCGTTGATCTGCGACACACCATAATTTTCCGATCCGACCATGGCGCGGATCGCGCCCGTTGCGTTTTCGATTACCACAACGGCAGCCTGCGTGATGTCGTGCCGGTTTAGTGCTGACAAATGCGAGCGAGCCAAACGTTGAACTGTCGCTTGCAGATCAAGGTCGAGTGTCGTCCTGACCCTCCCGCGGAGTCCCGGATTTTCCGCCACGACTGCATCCACAAAATGTGGCGCAAAGCGCGGCGGATCGTTGCGCAAAATTTTTGGCGGCTGCGCAAACAGCGATTGCTGGTCGGGCGTGATAAGTGCCAAATCAACAAGCTGCTTGAGTGATCGCGTATATTTTCGATTCGCTCCTTCGAGGTGGCGCCACGGATTGAAGCGCGTAGGCGCCTGCGGCAGACCAGCCAGGAAAATTGCCTCGCTCAAAGTGAGATCGCGAGCGGGTTTGCCGAAATAGGCGCGAGCAGCGGCCTCGGGGCCGAGTCTCCGATTTCCATAGCTGCTGCGATTCAAGTATTCCGACAAAATTCGCTGCTTGCTCCAGCGTCGTTCCAATTTCCAAGCAACGATTGCCTCGTACAATTTGCCGCTCCAGGTGCGTCGGTCACGACTGCTCGCGAGTTTCACGAGTTGCTGTGTAATGGTGGATGCGCCCGAAACGATATGGCGTGATCGCAAATTCCGTGCGCAGGCGGCAGCAGTTGCGCGCCAGTCGACGCCGCGGTGTTCGTAGAACCTCCGGTCTTCCAATGCCACGGTTACGCGTGGCAGCCACGGACCCATTTGCTCAAGGCCCACCGGAAATTGGGCGCGCGCTTCCGGTGACGCGAGTTCGGCAATTTCACGGCCGCGACAATCGACCAGGGTTAAAGTTCCGCTCGGCGATTTTCGCAGTTCGTTAGGTATTGGCAACCACCAGACGAAGGCAATCGCGATTGCGAGAACGACGAAGACGAAGACCGAAGCTAACAAGACATGCCGACGCGAAACTCTGGGTAGCGCACGCGTCCACGCGTGTTGGCGAGCGCGTCTCGTGATCGCGAACTTTTTCTGCAGGCTCCGCTCGACGCTGGCATTGTCGGTGGGAGGAAAGTTCGTTTCGGCGGGACGCCGAAACCAGGCACGCGAGACGCGTGCGCTCCCCGGAATTAGTCGGCGGAGATAACGCATACGCTTGAGGGCGACAGGCCGGAGAAACGGCTGTCGTACATGGGCGCGACTTGCGTTGCCGGCCAGCGGAAAGTGCCCGCGGCGGTTGCGCGCGCCAGGATGGAGTACGTGCCTGAGCCGGGATCGACGGTGTCAAAATAAAGAAGCGCCGAACGATCACGCATTTCGGAGTACGACAAGCCTAACAAGCGATCCTGCGGATCGGGTGGTGGCAGTTGGTAGAATTTTCCGACGAGCGCAAGATTCGGATTCACCACTTCAACGCCTGCTGGCAATGAATCCTCGAGCGCGACAAAATTCTGAAGCTTCCGCGAATTTAGCCGGTAGGTGATGAGCAGTTGATCTCCCAATTTCAACGGGGCATTCAAAGTACCTACGCGCGTTGCGTCCGTGAGATTTTTTACCACGCGCTCGACTCGGAATCCGCGGTCGACGCGATCGGTATCAACTTCATTGGTTGAATATTCCGCCTGCATCAAAAACGTAAGTGCGCTCTGATTCAGGCCTTTGATCGCGAGATCATTTTCCATTTGGCGATCAACCCACGCAGCCGAGCGTCCATTTTTTGAAACCACCGTTGCGGGCGGTTCCGCCGCGTGCAGTTCCGGCGTCGTTTCGGCACCGATCATCGATGTGAAGGCCAGCAGGAGCCACAGGTTTTCCTGAGTCGAAAGCGATCCAGCGTTGTCCATGAGTTTAGACATGCGGTCGCGCGCCTGTTGTTTCCGCTGTTTGGTCCACGTCGGCGGCGCAATCGTGTTGAATGCGAACGCGCGCATCGCCTCGGCGCGTGTCATTGATGTGAATGTGGCGGGATTAAAGGCGCGTTCTTTGATGGGCTTATCGATTTCGCGCAGGAGTTGTTGTTGCTCGTGCTCCATGATGTTCTGCTGATGCAATGCGATTGCGAGTAGAGCGCGCTCTTCGTCACTGCCTTCATTGCGGTGCAGATACAGCTCCTGTGATTCATTTTTGTAATCCTCGTCGCTTTTTGATTGCGTGAGCACGAACAGCGCAAAGCATTTTTCAAATCGCGAGGCTGGCAGCTGACCTTTGACCATTTTCTTCACCGCGCCTTCGAGTTTCTCCTGTAAATCTGAGGGCGGCTCAAGATCGGCATCTACCGATTCATTGACGGACCAAAGTGCCTGGCAGGTGACGAAACCGTTTCCTGAATCGCCGCCGGGCCAATAAGGGAGCATGCCGTCCTCGCGGATCGAGTCGGCATATTGTTTCATTCCGCGCTGCAGCGTGGCGCGATATTCCGCATCGCGTTGCTGAAAATCCGGCAGGTAAGCGAGAACGTTCGCGAGTAAACTGTACCCCAGCAGTTTCGTCGAAATTTGTTCAAAGCAACCGTGGGGATATTCCAAGATCACCGGAAGCCCCGACATTTGTGGCAACCACGGCGAAGTTGAAATGGTTGTGGTGAAATGACCACGGCTACGCTTCCACACTTCTGGCATCGCGCGTCGAGCGTCAAATTGCGGACCATTGAATGAAGCCGCCACACTTTCCTTGCGCACAATGGTCGGCGGTTGCACCGGAATGGTGATCTCTACCGCGTCGGACATCTGTTTGTTCGAACTCGAAACCGCTTCGAAACGCACCTTTGTCGGCGCAAGATTTGGATCGGTAACTTTTGCCTTGAAACGAAAAACCGTTGGCGCGTCCCGTTGCGCGGACTGGGTGGCAACATCGCTCCTGAATAACTTAAGGTTCGCGTCGGTAACACAACGCGTCGTAACGCTGTCGCTATCGGCGAAGTTTTGCCTGACAATGGCGCGCAATTCGACTTCATCGCCTTCGCGCAGGAAGCGCGGCAACGCCAGATCAATCAGGAGGGGTTTTGATATTTTTACAGTTTGGGTTGCGTCGCCGCCGAATTGATTCGCCTTGGTCTGTCCGACCGCCACGATGCGATATGTGGTCAGGTTATCCGGCGCAACGAATTCGAATGAGACCTTGCCATCAGTGCCGGTTTTCAAACTGCCCTGCCAGAAAGCGAGAGTCCGAAATTCCTTGCGAACATTTTTCACGTTCGAGATCGTTTCCTCTCCGCCATCGCCGATGACGAATCCTTTTTGCGTCAAACTGAGTTTGGCGAGGTTCTCAATATATCCGTGCAACGCCTCGTAAGTGCGGACGGAAAAAACGTTCCTTGGATAAAAGCGTGAACCGATGTCCGGCAGCTTCCAATCGCCCAGCGTGAGAACAGCGTCGTCGACCGCGAACACCAGAAGATCCACATCGGCAACCGGCTTGTCTTGCGACGTTACTACCACTTCACCGCGTACGGCGTCGCCCGGTTTGGCGGTCGGACTAACGAGATGCGGCGCAATTTTTAATTCGCGGTCAGGACGGCGAACATCGATCTCGGTGAAAGCGAAACGTTCAAGAGGAAGCTCGTGTTCGCCGCCGGGTTTGACCAGATAGATCGAAACCGTCGCATTTGGCGCGTAATTTTCCTTAACAGGCAATTCGATTCGGCCGGCGTTGCCTTTTACTGGAACGATCAAGGTGTCGAGCACCTCATCCGTTTCGACCGAGACCCAGGCGACGCCACCGAACGGCGCCTGAATGGTGAGCGCGGCTTTATCGCCGGGTAGAAATGCTTCGGCTCGACGTTCGATCTTGAACGTTGTCTCATTGACTACCGGTAATTGGGCCGCTTGTTCTCCGGTAACAGTGGTTTCGTCGCTGACTATTGGCGCTTTGACCTTTGTGGCGTTGACCGCAACAACGTAACGGCCGGTTTCCGTTGTTGGGAAGACAAGTTCGGCCGGTGTTTTCGATTCTTGCGAAGCGACTTTCGCGAACTGGTCAGTGTTACGATAGCGGAAAACAAACGGCGCGAGCTGTTCTTTGACCGTCTTAGTGGTGATGTGATAGAGATCCGCGCGAACAAGAACGCCGTCCTGTTTCTCATCTTCAGGATTGAGCGCGTCGATCTGGACTTTGATCCCACGAGGTTCTGTAACCTGCTCTTCAGCGCGGACCCCGAGACGCGTATCTGTCGAGAAAAGCGTGGCCGTGTCGCCTCCGGTGAGCGTTTGTCCGTCGACGGAAGTGACGTCCGCACGCCAGGTAATGTTCATTCGACTGACTGCCGGATTGTCTTTAAACGGCGATTCGCAGGCGATAGTTGCGAAACCGTGCGCGTCGAGCTGTGTATCGCCCTCGATCGTTTTGATGTCCTCACTGTCGACATCGAGGCGAGGACCGATTTCCGCGTAGGAGTTGAAACGTTTTCGATACGGTTCGTCGGAATCACTGGCGTAATCTGCCGACGTGGTCCAACTCGCTTTCCAGTGCACTCGTGCACCCGCGTTCGGCGCGCCGTGAAAATAGGCAGAGGAGATCTGCGCGTGAGCGGTGGTACCGACTTCTGGCGTCGTTGCCTCGACGACGACCGAAAACAGCGGAACGCGGAACTCCTGAACGTTGATTACAGTGACGCCTCCGTAATCGCGACCGCTCACACTGCAACGCACCTCGTAAGTTCCAAGCTTTGCTTTCTCCGGCACATTCCACTCCGCTTCCCATCCGCCATAGGCCGATAACGTCGTGTCTCCTTCGCCAACAACGCGGTTTCCATCGCTTTCGCCCACGCTCCAATGCACAGCGGCTCCAGCTGGGATGATGAGCCCCTTGGCCGCGGTTACGTCGCGCGCCAATCCCTTCATCTTCACCGTCTGGCCGGGCCGGTAGAGATTCCGATCGGTGACGATCTCGGCCTGCGGATTGTTCGGTGAGGAGGTGGAATCATAGCCCGAGGGATATGCAGTCCCCTCGGCAAATTGCAGCGCAGGACCAGTGGCGGTGTCCGCTATGAATAGATGCGTATTCTTCGCTTTAGAATCACTTGTTTTCGGGAAAACTTTGTCCTTCGCGAATTCCGCGATGCCATTCTTGTCAGTGACCGCGCGGACCAATTCGATGTTTTCTTCCGAAACGGCGCGGACCGTCACTCCGGCGACGGAATTGTCGTCGGACATTTTCGCGAGACGCATGATCACCGTCGTCGGCGTTCGTTTCTGGGTGAGCAGGTAATCGTTAACGCAAACAATCGATCGATTTCCAACGATCCGGCCGTCAGGCAGAGCTGCGCTCGCTTCGAAAAGATAAGGACCGGCGAAAGCTTTCTTTGCCGGCGGAACACAACGGATATCACGTCGTGTTTCGGTATCGTTGCTCGTGGCTTCGGAAGTCCCGCTGCTCTCCACTGGTAGTTGAAATGCATCGACGAGCAATTCAGTCTGAAATTGTTTTACGAACCCGGTGCGCGGATCGATTATCGCTTTTCCGGTGATAGGATCGGTAGCATCCTTTTCGAATTCCTTGACGCGTGCGGTGACAGCGGAAAGCTTTTCTTCCGGAATGCGCGCGAGTTTCCACGTGACTTGTGGCGTGTTGACTTGGAAGAAGGCGAAGCGCAACTCCTGGCGCGCGCGGGCGAACACTTGTCTGGCCGGAAAGATCAGGCACGGTTCTTTCGGTCGGAATGTCGCGCCCCAGCGCGATTCAGATGCGAGCCCGTAACCACGGTCGCCCTTCAGTTCCGGCGAAACGGTGACTTTGTAGCGCTGTTTGAGATCGAACTCGCCTGTGACTTGAATCTCGTCGGCGCTGGCAAGGAGTTTCATCTCCGGAACCGCAGGCTCGATGTGGATTCGCCCCGGCGTTGCTTCCACGGGATCGATCGTATCGTCGAATTTGATCCGAATCGTGGGGTCCTCGAGCGGGTGATTGAACGCGCCGAGCCATTGTATTTTGAGCGGTTCGGTTTTCCCGACGGGCATTACTTGCAAGTACGGAAGCGGTTGCCGACTTTTCGCATCGAGCAAGCCATTGACGATCAGGTCGAATGAGTGTCCCACCGGAAGCGGAGCGCGTGGCGTGACTCGAAAGCCGGTCGCTTCTAACGAGTCCGCAGCTTTGCCTTCAGCAGTTTGAATTATTTCGACTGGAAAACGGCCGCGTGATTCGCGGTCTTGAAAATAAATGTGCTGCGCTGCTTCATCGAGACGAACTTCGTAGGTTGATTCGAGATAAATTTGCGGTCGCGCCGGCAACTGTTTGCGTTCACCGAATTCTGTGGTGATCGCAAACTTCGGAGTTTTGAATTCGGCGCTCCAATCTTTCACCAGGAACGGTTTGCCCGTCGCGTCTTTTAGCCCCGCAGCCAGTGTGAGCCGATGGCGCGCTCCGGCCACGACACCGGTTACTGTGAAAACGCCTTCAGTCTGACTCTTCCAGAGGAATGTGCCTTCCAGCTTCGGCTGACTCGCAAACGGGCTTGGCTGATCACCAACATCAATGAGATCGGTTGCAACCATCGAGACGGGAAACGTAATGGTAATCGTGTCGGCCTCGGCAATTTTGCCGCTCGATGGCTCGATTACTACGCCGCCTGCATCAGGTTTTGCGTTGGATGGTTCTTCTTCTTCGTCTTGTCCAAATGCCGCGGCAGAAAAACAAACAATCAGGGTGCTCACAATGAGCAGTGCGAAACAGCGGCTGGTGTTGAAAGCGGTGTCAAGCCGCCGCACTCCAAAGCGCGCTGCGCGCCCGCAAGAAAATCGCCGATTCACCGATTCGCCATCTCGCTGGTTCATTGCTTTTGTGGAGCCAGTTGTTGGATCCTGTGGAGGTCGGCGTCGGCCTCAGCTGTTTTTCCGATGCGCCGTTGGCATTGCTCGCGTTCGGTTAATGCTCCCAGTGACTCACTGATTTCAATTGAACGCGTTTGCGACGCGACGGCTTGCGCGAAGTCTGCGCGCTGCCGTTCGAGGACTCCGCGAAAGAACCACATCTTGGAATCGTGAGGATCCAACTCTGTTGCAATGCTCGCCTGCGACAATGCCTCCTTGTTCCGGTCCAGACCGTCCAGATCTTGCGCGGCTTCGAAGTGTGCTGCCGCGGATTTATCATTGATTGCTAGCGCGGCATTCGCGTCCGCCAGGGCGAGCGTGAATTGACGCAGACCTCTCAAAATGTTCGCGCGTGCGATCAGTGCATCAGCATCTTTGGGATTTGCTGATAAACGAGCATCGAGTCTTCCAAGTTCACGTAATGCGTCATCGCTAACATGCTTGTCTTCTCCACGACGAAGGTACCGATCGACCTCCAGCTTTGCTGCATCTTCGGTCTGCCCTGCATCGAGCAATGCTTCCGCGAGCTCAATGCGCGCCTTCATGGATCCGGGCTGCAGCTTGAACGCGCGTTCGGCATCATCGATCGCCAGCAAAGGGCGGCCAGCCAGAACAAAAACGCGAGCACGTTCAAGCAACAGTTCCGCAACCGCGGGATCATTTGGTGATTTTGCGATCTGCGCATCCAGCGCTTTGATTTGCGGCACGAATTTTTGCAGTCGCTCGAATTCCGGGAGCCACTCCTTCACTTGTGCATCGGTGGCGTCCATCTTGTTTGCTTTCGCCATATCGGCGTAAGCGGCGTCCCAGTTATGGAGGCGGAGCAGAGCGACCGCACGCAAGACCCGGCGCGCAGCGGTATCCTGCGCTGCGATTGCTTTTGTCCGGTAGGCCGCGTGATCTGCCCAATGTGACTGCGCTGCGGATGATTCCGCTAGATTGTCGTAACCCGTGGCCGCATCGGCTCGCGGCGGTTTGGTCGCCATAAACGCAAGCCAATGCTTCTCTGCACATTGATAATCCATTCGCTTGAAGCACAGACCAGCGCGGAAATCTTCGATCGCTGCGGGCGGTTTCTTGAAGGCTTTTTGCCACGCATCGAGAGTGCGTTCCAAACCATCGAGCTCTTCGCTGTCGAGTTGCGTCTGCGCGAGCGTGTCCCACGTGTTGGAATCCTTTGGCGCGATCGCGACAATGCGCTGGCTTAATTCAATAATTGCGGGCTTGTCTTCCGCCTCTTGAGCTTTCTTAAGTTGGTCTCGCAACTGTTGAACGCCCGTCGCTTCCGTGGCGGCAAAAACGCTGCCACTGAGCAGAATAAGAATGGCAATCGCAATCGCTCTCAAGTGGTTCGCGATCTTGGACATCGCGACCCAAAGCTTCAAGCCTTTTTGCGCATGTCGGTAGGGCTGGCAGTCCTCGGCACGCGGTTAGTTCAGAAACGTCGCGCACGGAGTGACGCGCGCTATCTGTTTTCGACGGCTACGCCGCCGTTTCTGCGGGCTGCGCTTTGCCAGTACGGAGAAAGATTTTGCCGCTAGGGCAAAGCTTGAACACTTCGCACCGGCTGCAGTCGGGTTTCCGTGCATAGCAACGACGGCGCCCATGCCAGATGAGCCAGTGACTCCAGTCTGTCCAATGTTCGCGAGGCACCAGCTTCATTAGGTCGAGCTCAATCTTCACCGGATCCTGTTGTTTCGTTAGGCCAAGCCGCTGCGAAAGCCGGATCACATGTGTGTCGACGACGATTCCTTCGTCCTTGTGAAAAGCGTTGCCCAGCACCACGTTCGCAGTCTTTCGGCCAACACCTGGCAAAGCGTTTAGTTCCGCCATTGTGTCGGGGACTTTTCCCGCATGTTTCTCGACGATTTCACGCATCGCGCCGCGAATGCTTTTTGCCTTGTTGCGATAAAAGCCCGTAGACTTGATCGCGTTTTCTAACTCGGGGAGTGGTGCATCCACATAACTTTTCGCGGTACGATATTTTCGAAACAGCGCAGGGGTGACCATGTTCACGCGCTTATCCGTGGATTGCGCAGACAGGATAGTCGCTACGAGCAGCTGGAGCGAATTCCGAAAGTCCAGTTCGCAATGCGCGTCTGGATAAATTTTTGGCCAGGCTTTGAGAAGCTGCGCCACGCGCTCACGAGCTGTCATCGGTCTATATTCTTCAAGGCGGTTGGAGATTTCAATCCGCCTTTGGTATCAACATCGTGGAATGTTTGCCGTTGTATCCAGCAATGAGTATCCAATCGGAATTATTCTGGCGTAGGCGACATGGAGGCGGCGCGCCATCGCGCCGGAGGAATGTAAACAGCGGATAGACTATTCCGGCGTGGGCGAGGGAGCGGGCGAAGTGGATTGCGTATCAGTGGCCTCTGTGGTTGGCGAGGTCATGGCGTTCATCTTCCTGCTCCGTGCTTCTTCGAGCCGGCGTTGTAGTTCCGCGGCTCGATCTCCCGTTGCCGTCGGTTTTTCCGCTTTGGGATTCAACAAAGAGCGGTCGCGGATAAGGGCCTGAAGTTCGGGAGGAAGCTGTTGTATTCTTTTTTCTCTTTCAGCTTTCGCCTGCTCGGGGTCGACAGCCGGCTTGCGCGACTGAAGGTCGGACGGAATGGCTCTGGACCTTGTGATGGCTTTTTCCCAGTCACCCATTGCTTTCTCTCTTTCATCCAGTGCCTTCTCGCGTGCGTCCAGTTCTGCTTTCCGTTGGGCAAATTGTGCTTCAGCTGCCGCATCCTGTTTTTGGCAGGCGGAAATCATCGCGAAACAAACAAGCATCGAAAGGGCAACCATTCTTTTCATATGAGAACCCAAGTATAATTCCGTCGTTGTGATAACACCAGCTAAGGTTCGTCCACGACCAGTTTCGTCGCTGGCTGACTCGTTTCGAGCTGCGCGGACACTCGTTGGATTTGAGCGGCCTGCTCTTTCAGCTGCCCAGTGAGGACCGCCATTCCCTTCTGTTGCTGCGCAAGCGTCTTCTGTAGTTCCTCAACTTTCTTGTGTTCTTTGAGGAACTCATTGAGCAGCATCACGTTGACCTTGTGGTAATGGACGGTCGTTATTTCACCATCTTTGCCATGCGCCACGAGGTGAGGATCCAGTTCCGCGACCTCCTCGGCAATTACTTTGTTCAGGAGGGCACGGCCATGGGCGTTGTTGAAACTCGCGGTCGTGTTATTGAAGAGCGCGTTTGCGCCGATGGCATTGTTGTTGGAGCCGAGGTTGTTATTGACAAGTGCGTTAGCCCCGACAGCAGTGTTGTTTTCGCCGTCGGCGTTGAGAAATAATGCCAGAGCGCAAACTGCGGTATTGTTGTCCTCGTTGGTCAGAGCCGGCGCTGCTGCGCCAACTCCGGTGTTGAAGTTGGCAGTGCTATTCAAAAACAGCGAGTACCAACCAAGTTCTGTATTTCCAGCTCCAGTGGTGAGCGAAAAAAGCGCATTGCAACCTTCCGCTGTTGTGAAGCTAGGATAGCAGCCGTCCGGCGGTGGATTAACGGCTTGGACTTGTGGCAAAAGTCCAATGCAGGCTACCGCGAACAGGATGATTGTGAATATCATTCCGCGACTTTTCATGACTTACGCTTGCCTTCATTGTTTCAGGTTCCGTTGATCTTCTCCGGTCGCCATGCCCGGTACTCGCCAGGCAACGACAATGCCGTTAAGTCTAGTCCTCGTTGTCGATCAGTTGCGGTATTGACTTGTTGACTTCGATCTCCGCGCTCACTTTTTGAACTTGGGCGATCAGGATTTCTATTGCCTTTTGTTGCTGCGCAATGATCGCTTCCTGTCGCGTCAATGTGGATTTCAAGTCAGCTACTGTTCTTTGCAGCTCAGAACTGGAACCGTACATCGTTACAGGTTGATGCCCAATTCTGTTGTCAGACAGGCGGACAGTAACAAAGGCAACGTCATTGGCAGGAGTTTGTTCCGTAGTGTTCACATTGCGGATATAAGTGCTGTTATCGACGTCAATTTCGCCGTGGACGTCCACTCCAATGCAGACATTGCCGCTACCAGTGATAACGTCGCCGGCATGGCGGCCCACGGCCGTGTTGTCGTTGCCGATTACGTTAGCGCCCAGTGCAACGCTGCCGACCGCGGTGTTCCGCTGTCCGGATGTATCGGCCTGAAGCGCTTGATTTCCTATCGCCGTGTTGAAGGACCCGGTCGTATGATTGGTGAGCGCAACACGACCGATGGCCGTGTTGCTGTTGCTGCCAGTGCCAATATTGCTGAGGAGTGATTGATGGCCGATGGCGGTGTTACCAGAACTGGCGTCGTTGTTTTGAAGCGCGGTAGATCCAACGGCAGTATTGTCTGATCCTGTACCGTTGTTCTCGAGCGCGAAAAATCCGATGCCTGTGTTCTCAGCGCCGGTGCTGTTGGATAAGAGGGCAGCCGTGCCTACGGCCGTATTTTCTATTCCCTCGCCCGTAGCTTGATCTCCGACATTGAGAACAAGCGTTCCGGCGCCGACACCGGTGTTGAAGCTGCCGTCGGTATTGCTAAACAGCGAACGCCAGCCAATTGCAGTATTCGCCACACCGGTGGTGATGTTAAAAAGGGCTTGGTCCCCGTCCGCGGTATTGAACCCGGCCACGGCAGTCGTGGGAGTGGCTGGTGCTCTTTTGGGAGCTGCGTTCATTCGCATCACCGGCAGTTTGGCGTCTCGTGAATCTGAATCAGGTGGGTCGTTTTCGGCACCTTGAGTCGCTAGCACGCGCGGCAAGAGCGCAGAGGAGATTAGGACACATAAACTGGCTGCGAGCAGAGTGACAATCTTTGGATTTCTCATGTATTCATTTCCTTTCGTTAATCGGCTTTGAAAAATCACCCTCCTACGCCGAAACCGCGCACTCGCGGATAGCCGGCCCCAGTAGAATTCGTTTGCGGCCGTTATTAATTCTTAGCCACGCCTTTTGCCAAAAATATGGTTGTATCGTCAAGAAAAATGTAGGGTCATATCCTACATACGGCGTGCTCCGCGAAAAGACGGTTGAAGCAGAATTAGACGGAGCGACGCATCAGGTCAGTCAAAGGGAAAGACAACGTCATCACATGCTGAATCGTCGTAAAACTCTTTTCCTGCTTTACTGACTGGCCTATTTTTCTCCTGTGCAACAGACGATGAAAGCAGTTGTGAAGGCCAAACGCGAGCCGGGCCTATGGCTGAAGGAAGTTCCGGTTCCAAAAGTTGGTACCGATGACGTGCTGATCCGGGTGCTGAAAGCGTCGATTTGCGGCACCGACGTGCACATCTACAACTGGGATGAGTGGGCGCAGAAAACCATTCCAGTGCCAATGACTATCGGCCACGAGTTTGCGGGTGTTGTTGATGCTGTCGGCGATCACGTGAAGGGATTTTCGCGTGGCGATCTCGTAGTGGGCGAAGGACACATTACCTGTGGACACTGCCGAAATTGTCTGGCGGGACGGCGGCATCTTTGTCCAAACACGTTGGGCGTCGGCGTCAATCGCCCGGGCGCCTGGGCAGAATTTGTTGCAATTCCTCAAGAAAACTGCTGGCACGCCGATCCATCCATTTCGTTGGATGTGCTTTCCTGTTTCGATCCGTTAGGCAATGCGGTGCACACGGCGCTCTCGTTTGATCTGATTGGAGAAGACGTGCTCATCACTGGCGCGGGTCCGATCGGTTGCATGGCCATTCCGATTTGTAAGCGTGCGGGTGCGCGTCACGTCGTCATCACCGACGTCAATCCATACCGCTTAAATCTTGCGCGCACGATGGGCGCGGATCTGGCACTCGATGTGCGCACCGAGAAACTTACCGAGGCGATGCAGGAGCTGGGGATGAAAGAAGGATTTGATGTCGCCCTGGAAATGTCCGGCAACCCGAAAGCGTTTGCTGACATTTTGCCTAACATGTTTCACGGCGGCAAGATTGCGTTGCTAGGTATTATGCCCGGCAGCGCTGCCGTCGACTGGAACACGGTTGTCTTCAGCGCGCTTACCATTAAAGGCATCTACGGTCGCGAGATGTACGAGACCTGGTACAAAATGACGGCCATGATCCAGAGCGGCCTCGACATTTCCCCCGTCATCACTCACCGCTTTCCATACACTGAATTCAAGGAAGCCATCGAGTTGATGAAATCCGGGAACTCCGGGAAAATCGTGTTGAACTGGGGCGA
>DATDFM010000280.1:0-11481 GCA_036522635.1 Candidatus Udaeobacter sp.
GGCGGCGAGCGCAGAGAGCGACAAAGTCGATCACCGCCCAAAATCGCTTTGACCTGTTCTCTCTTTCCATGGTTCGTTCGGTCTCCAACGATACTTCTAAATGAAAACGCTCGCGTATTTGATTCTATTTCTTGCCCGCTGGTAATGGCGACTGGCGGCCAATCTGCCCAACCGATTCACGGTAAGCTTACACTGGTCTATTTCTGGGCAGCATGGTGCGGTCCATGAAGAGCCCTCTCGCCAGCTTTGCAAGACATGGCCGACAACCATCACGACATTGCGCTGAAAAAGGTCAATGCGGACGAAGACACGGCGGCGGCGCAGGAACATGGTATCACTACCCTCCGCTCGTGAAGGTGTACAATCGCAACGGCAGTCTTGTTGGCAGTGTGACTGGCGCCGAGTTCTCGAAAATCGAGAGTTACGTCGCGCAGGTAAAAGGTGGCTGATCGGAAAGTTACACCTTCACTACGGTTTCTTAATCACGTACTTCACGTTCTGAGCCGGCCGACGGTTTCCGTACATCCGTTTGGCCGTTCCCGCTTTGATCGCACCAAGTTTTTCCATGGCCTTTTGAGAACGAACGTTGTCTTCTCCAACGAAGAACGCGACGCTCTCGACAAACTGGAAAGCGTGGTTCAGTAATAATCGTTTCATTTCCGCGTTGTAGCGGCCGCCCCAGTATTTCCGCGCGAGAAACGTCCATCCAATTTCGATTTCCGATTTCTCGGGATCATAACCGTAGAACCGCGTCGATCCGATAATTTGTTGAGTTTTGCGATCGATGATGACGAACGCGCCGCCCGACTCCAGTGCCCCTTGGAAGTAGGTTCGAAACACCTTTTCCGTGTAACGATCCGACTCCGGGTGCTGCTCCCAAATCAGCGAATCGGATGCAACCGCAAACAGTTCGTCCCAATCGTCGGTTTCAAGTGGCCGCAGCTCGAGAAGTTCGCCTTCTAGATGGGGTTGAAGTTCAAATACCATCGTAACCACGAATTGACACGAACAAACACGAATTCAAATCCCACGCTGAATAATCTGGGGCGCACGCGCGGCTCGTGTTGGCGATAACATCTCGCCAGCGCAGGCTCTTCGGTAATCTCGGCAACGGCGCCTGCAATCGCCTAACGAGCAGTACAGCTAAAGCTCCCAGGTGTCGTTCAGCGGCGCTTCATTGTCATCCTGTCCGCCGAAGATAATCACATGACGCAATGCGGGATCGTAAGTCATCCCGTGGCCTTCCCGCGCCGGCGGTCGCTGAGCGCTGAAGAATTGTCTCCAATCAGCAATAGATTCATACCATTTCCATGTGGTGTCCTGAGTTACGCCACCATTCGCCCCGCCGAACACAACAACCGAGCTCAAGAGAGGATGGTACGCGGCGCCGGCTCCATACACCCATGGAAGTTGAGAGCGCGGCGACTGCAGAGTCCATGTCGTTCCGTCGTACGTCCAAGTATTGATTGGATTAACGCTCGCGAGACCGCCGAACATAACCACGTGTCCGGTGACAGTGTTGGTGGCAACCGCGGCCGAACTGCGCGCAAACGGCACATCTGTCGGAAACAATTGCGTCCAATCGGACCCGTTCCATTGCCACATCGTCAGTTGATAGAACGGCGGAGCGAATCCGCCAAAATAATCGACATGGCCATTTGGATCCGGAAACAACATCGGACCCGTAACCGCAGGAGGCTGATGCGCTGGTGTGGCTTGTGTCCACTGTGAAGTCGCTCCATCCCAAAGCCAGGTATCTCCCAGATAATTCGTTCCATTATATCCTCCGTAAAGCACCACCTTCTGACTCACAGAATCATAAGCCATTTGAGCGGCAGTGCGGGCCGGAGGCGGAGTGCTTGCCGTGACTTGAGTCCATGTAGCTCCGTCGAATTCCCACGTGTCGTTCAAATACGTGTTCGTGTTCGCGTCGTAACCTCCGAACATGATTACTTTTCCGCTCACTGGATCGTAGGTCATCGCAAGATACGAGCGCGCGGGAGGAGAATTCGTTGGCGAAAGCTGAATCCATCCCAGCAGAGGCGGTCGAGCAGGAGTTATCGCGGCAGATAAACGATCAGGAACCGCCGAAGCCGTAAGAGCGAAAATCATTGAGCTGTAGCAGCAGGTGACAGTCAGAAGTGAACGCGAAAAAGTACGAAGGCGAGTGGAGTTCATGGATCAAGAGTTAGAACGCTAAGGCCGTATTTTGTCAAATTCCCCTTATAACCAGGGATCACACAGATTTTTCCGGTGATCGTACGAAGCCGCTTCGCCCGATCAAGAACCACAAAGTTTTCCGCGCGCGTGTTATCCACGAGAACATCGAGAAAGCGGTCAATCCGGTCGACGCCTGGACCGTGCGCGCCGTATTACGAGCTCTGATGCGGCACGCCGGGACTGCTCGCCCTACCGTTAGAGATTGCGATAATTGATCAAAGCACACGTCGGGCGACCGCGCCGGAAGCGTCGGCATCCGTGTAATCCGTGGTAACCCTATAGCGCGTCATCGTCGTCGTCGCGGCGCGCCGCTCGGGCAATGGTGCATTTTCGGAAAAAGTTTCCGCAGTTCTGCGGTGGCGGCATCGGCAAGAAGATCCTCTCGGAGGCGTCGCCGTTCGCCGAACAAAAGATTCGACGCTCGCTGGTCAATTGCCACTGCGCCTTGTTTTAAGTCAAACTGCCCTTCGTGCAGCAGGAAACGGACACTAGGAAAACCAATGCCCTTGCTGATGTAACTCCGATTATGGCCGGCGATCTCGAAACTCAGGTCAACGCGTTTGGTGGAACGCGTTGTCCTCAACGCGTTGACAGAGGAAGCAGAACTGTAACCAGCTGATTTTGATCTTGGCCTTTTGCGAAGGGAAATCAGCTTGAGGGCAAGTCGATCCACCTCATGAGAAATCCGCGTAATCCCTGATCACAATTCCGGTTCCCCAAAAATTCATGCCTATTGGTGTCAATTCGTGGTTACTGCTTCTTCGGCACTGTCTGAAACGAGGGAACCGATTTGTTGATCACAACCCACGGCAATTTGTCTTCCAGGAAGATTGCTTTCGTTGGCGCAAATGGTGTCGGATCGTCGAGCGAGGCAATCGTGAAATCGATCGTATCCGAATCTTTGCTGTCTTCGAAAAATAAATGCGTTCCGCAACACGCGGCAAACGAACGAATCCGGTTCGCGTACAGAATCTTCCGCGGTTCACCCTTCGTAAGAATGAAATCCCGGCGCGGTACCGATCCCCACTGCACATAAGGCGCGCCTGCGCTTCGTCGGCAATCGACGCAATGACAATCAACCAATGCAGATGGCTCGCTCTTCACCACGTACCGTGTCCCGCCACAAATGCATCCACCTTTTATTTCCATACAATTCATTTACCAAAACAATGAATCAGGAAACCGTAAACTCAGGAAGTCCGTAACGGCGGTTCGCGCACCGCGGCCTTAACCATTCGACACTTGATGTCGAGTGTTCGAAAACTCTTATCGCTCCTGTTTCGTTCCGAACTTCTACTTCCCATTTACGAACGAGGAACTGCTGTTGGCCTCGGCCTGGGCGTTGCACGTGCCCTCGGAGTCGGTGTTGGTCTTGGTGTCGGCGTCGGACTCACTGTTGAGGTTGGACTCGCGGTGGGTGTTGGTGTCGTTATGGGCGTAGAACTCGGTGTTGCGGTTGCTGTCGGCGTTGGAGTGGGCGTGGGCTGCGGCTCCGCAGTATTGCGCAGGACTACAACGGCATTGTGAAGCCCGCTCGGAGGTAGCCCAATCGCTGCAGCAACGTCGATTCGGCTGTCCCCATCAAAATCTGCGATTGTTCCAAGCTGTGGCGTATTGCCGATGCCATAGCGCTGATGTGGTTGCAAGCTGCCATCCGGATTGACGAGAAATAGCGATACATCATTCGACGCGTAGTTCAATACCACAAGGTCGGGCGTTCCATCGCCATCGATGTCACCAGCATGGATGTCATCGCTTATCCGAAGATTTTCCAGCACACTCGAACCGCTCTGTGTTCGTACCGCCTGAAAGGTTCCGTTGCCGTTGCCCAAAGCCGTTCCGATCAATTCAGTGCCAAAGGCCTCCTGCTGCATGATCATCCCGAGATCGAGCAAACCGTCGTGATTAAAGTCAATCATCTTGAACTTATACGGCGCCGTAGTGCTGATGACTGGAGCCCCAAATGAGAGGTTTCCATTGCCTGGAAATACACCCATACCGTCTGGTAGGGCAGTGATGATGTCGATGTTGCTATCGCCAGTTACCTCCGCCAGAACCAGCCCGTGAGGCACTCGACCGGGAAGGTTGATATCGGGCATTCGAACGAAATTCTGGTTTCCGTCGTTCCGGAAAATGAATATGCGAGCGTCGACTCCCGGACAGGTTTCCTCCTCCGTCAGCACGATGTCGAGGTCGCCATCGCCATCGAGGTCGGCGGCATCGATACTGCCCTCACCGCAGGAGAAAACCTGTGTTACCACGGTCGGAGCGAATGTCCCGTTTCCGTTGTTTAATGCCGTTCCGAAGTGAAATGAAGGAAAGTTTCCGTCAGGCGCGAAAAGCAGATCGACAAACCCGTCGCCGTTGATATCCCGTAGCTTCATGTCGGCAAAATTGCGGGCCGGGGTATAATCGATCGCGGGAGCGAATGTCCCATTGCCGTTATTCTTGAGAATTTTCACAAGAGGATCGTTCGAAGCAATGTCGAGCTCGCCGTTCACAACAATGTCAATATCGCCATCGTTATCGATGTCCGCACTTTCCACCGCATCGGAAAGGGATGCGACCTCGTAGCGCGTCAGCACCGGAAACGAACCATCACCAGCATTTTCATGGACGGTGATCGCCGCTGAAGAATTGGCGACCGTAATGACATCACCGTCGCCGTCGTTGTCGAGATCAACAACAGCGACGTGGAATGTCTGCTGTGACGCTTCGTAATATGAAGGCGTGTTGAAGCCGCCGGAACCATTGCTGTTAACGGTGACGAAGCCTTCGATGGCTCTCCCGGAAGGAACCGCAGCAACAATATCCGCAAAATCGTCGCTGTTAATTCGGCCAGTGGTCAGCTCCTTTGGCATAGGGACAAAATTGGCAAACATGATTATCTCGGCCGAACCAAAGGTGCCGTTTCCGTTATTTCGCCGGATCGTTACCGCCCCGTTGTCAACGGAACCATTTTCATAATCTCCGCCCCCGATCAGATCGATGTCGCCGTCGTTATCGAGATCGGCGAGTGCGACAGCAGTTGAATCGAAACGTGCGCCGGGAGCTGCGTCGTACGGTACCGGCGCGCCGAAATTGCCGTTGCCCGTATTGATCATCACCGCAAGCGTCGCGTCAAACCCAGTGCCTATCTGTCCACCCACGACCACATCCAAAATTGTGTCGCCATTAATGTCAGCCGCAGCGATTTTCTCGGCGTGATTTCCGCTACTAAACGTTACCGGCGCCAGGAACCCGGCCGCGTTTCCGTTCAGACCATTATGTTTCAGAAACGAGATTGATGCCCCGCCGTAATTCGCAGTGACAACATCAGGCTTACTGTCGCCTGTAAAATCGGTGATTACGATTCCCGCAGGCCCCTGGCCGGTGGCAAATTCAACTGGCATTGCAAAAGTGCCGTCTCCGTTATTGCGCCACACCTTAATCTTCGTCATTTGATCGAAATCCCCGCGGATCGTTGCAAACGCGTCCAGGTCGCCGTCGGAATCGAAATCCGAAAGGGCCACTTGTCCAACTACCTCGTTTATGGGCAGAGAATAATAGATCGGCCCGGCGAAAGTCTGATCGCCGTTGTTTTTTAAGATCGAAATACCCGGTGAACCGAAAAAGCTGTCGCCGACGAGAATATCGACATCGCCGTCCCCATCGAGATCGCCTACCGCGAATGATGCCGGACCAAATCCGCTGCCGAAAACTCCGGTATCGAATCCGCGCCATGGCACTTGAAACAATCCTTGCAGAAATGCCAATGGGCCTGTCTGCGATGAAAGACCAATTGGGGCACGTGACGAAAAGGAAAGAGTTGAGCGACTTTGTGCGCTCACTTTCGCCGCTGCGTTGGCCAAAAAGACAGCAGCGGCAACCACAAACAAAGCAGTCATAACAAAAAAACTAAGGGGATGGACTTTTTTCATAATTCTCTTTCTATCTTTACCGACACAATCACCGCTTGCTGTGAATCGCTCTGTGCGCCGATTGCTTTTCCATAAGCAGATCTTGTTCGTTAGGTATTCTTCTTTGACTCAGATAATCAGCCTCAACACGCCGGAAAGAGGTTTAAAGTTAAACCTCTTTAACTTTTGACGTGACCTGGGGCGAGCCTCCTCCAAGGCGAGAACCGCCCCTTTGGACACTGATCCACTTCGCTGAAATCGGATCGCAACCTGATCACGACCCGCGTCTCCACGGAAGGTTACAGAGTTGTTACTTTTACATTCCCTAAACCGCTGTAGCGGCGGTCTATTACCGCCGACAGCAGTTGTGGAGGGATCGGACGCCGCAGTTCACAGAGCGCGGCTGCAGAGGACTGGCGTAGCCGCTTAATACCTGAAGTGCTCAACCCATTCGGGCTCCGCGTAAGCGGCTTGTTAGGCAAATGTCGCGTCAACAGGAACTCTTCAACGCGGGAACGAAATTCAAATTTCCTGCTTTCCTTAGCGATCGTTTCTTATTGCCCGCGCCTGATGCCCATATCGCCTGTGGTATGTTTGGATGGGCTTTTAACACCGCCGCCGCCTTTTACGTCTTTCCTGGGTTGAAGGTCTCGAATGATGGCCTCTTTCAAATCATTTTTCAGTCGGCGCCAGACGGATCGGACCATGTTGATGTGTCGCTCTTCTGTATTTTTGCTCAAACAGGTTTTCCCCCAGTTTATGGTGGCCAACGTTTTAGCAACGACTGCCGGTCAGGGCAAGCTGAAAAACCGTTTTTTCATTTTCCCAGGAACCTGAAAATTGCGCTGTAGCGGCGGTGTATGACCGCCAATCTTCCGAATATTTGTTGTCCGTGATATCCGTATAATCCGTAGTTAAACTATTGATCATTAATGGATTTTCTGGTGAGTTCGAAGTCGAAATGCGTTTTCATTCCGTCCGGCTTCAGCGTCTCCCACTTTTCGATCAGATGATCGGAATCTTTAAAAAATAGCTCGAGACTATTGATCCGTTCGGTGCCCTTCGTCCAGCCGGTAATATCCTTTAAGGTGAACAGCATCTGTGCGGGATTTTCTCCAAATCCTTTCGCGTGCAACCGCGGTTGATTCCCTTCGCGTGTATGATACTGGCAGTTCGAAAGATAAAGAGCGGGCCGGCAGGGGACTGCCCGCCTAGCTTTTGTTGGTAGGGCGCGTCACTCCATGCGTGCCGGATTTTGATTTCGGAGTTAAGCGCTCCCACCGCGGGTCAAGTCTATTGGACATTGAGAGTTCAGCGTTAACCTTTAAACGTCACAACCAAAGGAAAGACATCAATGAAAACGAAAATACTTTATTGCGCGATTATCGGAGCTTCACTCATCTGGTTTACTGGTTTTCGAGCCTTCGCTGTTAACCCGCCGCCAGATGGCGGTTATCCTGGCAAAAATACCGCCGAGGGTGAGGATGCTCTCTTCCGCCTAACGAACGGCACCGGCAATACCGGTCTCGGTTTTGCGGCCCTCAAAGCCAACACGATGGGGGACCGAAACACGGGCAACGGGGCCTTTACGCTCTTTTCCAACCAGACCGGCTCCGAAAATACGGCGACCGGTTACGCGGCGCTTTTTTTTGACACAGGCTCCTGGAACACAGCTACCGGCGTCGCGGCGCTGCACAGTAACGCAACCGGAAATAGCAACACCGCCCACGGTCAACGCGCGCTCCATGACAATTTCAGCGGCTCCAAAAACACAGCCAACGGTGTAGGGGCACTTGGTAGTAACACAACGGGCGACAACAACACAGCCGACGGTTTTTTCGCGCTCACTAACAATACAACCGGGAGTTCGAACGTCGCCATCGGTGCGAGCGCAGGCCGCGGCGTAACCACGGCTGACGATGTTATTTGCATTGGTGCCGCTGGCGCCGACGTGAGTCACAGCTGCTACATCGGGAACATTGTTAATCAACCGTCTCCTTCAGGTCTGCCAGTGTTCGTTACTTCGGACAATAAGCTGGGGACGATCATGTCATCCAGGCGGTTCAAGGAAGACATCAAACCGATGGACAAAACCAGTGAAGCGATCCTGGCTCTTCAACCAGTGACGTTCCGATACAAGAAGAATCTTGATCCGACAGGAACAGCACAATTCGGTCTGGTCGCGGAGGATGTCGCTAAAGTGGATCGTGATTTGGTTGTGCGGGATAACGCAGGTAAACCCTACAGCGTGCGTTACGAGCAGGTGAACGCAATGTTGCTGAACGAGTTTCTGAAAGAACGCCGCAAACTCGAGCAGCTAACAAAGGACTTTGAGTCAAGGCTTGCGGAGCAGCAGAAGCAAATTGAAACGCTAACTGCGGGCTTACAGAAGATGAGTGCACAGGTCGCCGCCGCGGACCCGTCCCGCGGCGGATTGGAGCTGACCAAGGTCGCCAAAAATCCGTAAAGTTGCCGGGCTCACGATCACGAAAGCACACAAGGTGGAAGCGCCGCGAAGGCAGGTCCGTTTATCCCGTCGTTAGGAAGCGTGCACCGTAGCGGTGACGCTTTCCCATTCCGCCGTCAGGCGGGCAAGATCATGGGACAAAGCGGAGAGATCGCGATTGATCGCAATGGCATTGCCGCCTGATGTGTAAGTCGCCGGATCTTCCAACGCCGCGGCCAGTTCTTTTTGTTGTTGTTCCAATGCCGCGATTTTCGTCTCGAGGTCGTGCACCCACTTTTCTTTTTCGCGCCGCGCTTTGCCAATCGCATTGCGCATTTCTGCTTCGAGACGTTTTTGTTGTTTTTGTTTTCTAAGACCGCCCGACGATTGGGTAACGTTATCGGATGTCATAGATCGCACGACCGGGCGGTCCGTCCCTACCAAGCCAGTCCGCGCGGATGTGGCCTTTGATTTGTCCAGATAGTAATCGTAATCGCCCGGATAAAATGTCAGTTTACCACCCGTGCGGTTCGCACCTGCGGTGACGTGCAAAACGCTTGTGGCAATTGCGCGGATGAAATGAACATCGTGGCTGATAAAAATGAGCGTCCCGTGATATTGCTTCAATGCGCCGATCAGTGCATCGATCGAGCCGACATCCAGATGCGTCGTTGGCTCGTCCATGAGCAGAAGATTCGGCGGATCGAGCAGCAGTTTGATCAATGCCAGTCGCGATTTTTCGCCGCCGCTCAAAACTGAGACAGTTTTGAAAACATCGTCGCCGCGAAACAAAAAAGAACCGAGCACAGTACGCGCGGTTTGTTCGGAAACGGGATTGGCCATGTCGCGCGCGCTCTCCAGAACGGTATGGCTCGCGTTCAGCACATCGATTCGGTTCTGCGAGAAATAACCTGCGCGCACGTTATGTCCGAGTTCGCGCATGCCATCCTGCACTGGCAACACCCCGGCTAGCAGCTTGAGAAGAGTAGATTTCCCCGCGCCATTCGGCCCTACCAACACGGTGCGTTGACCGCGCTCGGCTTGATATTCCATTTCGCGATAAACAACCAGGTCGCCATAGGAATAATTGACATCTTTCAACGAGATCACGCGCAGACCGCTGCGCATCGGTTGCGGGAAATGAAACTTGATGGTCTTTCCGCGCGCGACCGGGGCCGCGATTTTTTTCATTCGATCGATCTGTTTCAGCTTGCTCTGCGCTTGCGATGCTTTGCTAGCCTTGGCCCGAAATCGATCGGCGAACAATTGCAGCGATGCGATTTCTTTCTGCTGATTCTTGTAAGCGGCCAGCTGTTGTTCTTCGCGCGAGGCTTTCTGCTCGACATAACTGTCCCAGTTGCCCCGGTAACGCACCAGCTTCGAGTGCGCGATCTCGACAATGCTGCCGACAAGCTGATTCAAAAATTCGCGATCGTGCGAGATCATGACAATCGCGCCCGGATAACCTCGCAGATATTCCTGGAACCATTGGAGCGATTCGAGATCGAGATGATTTGTCGGTTCGTCGAGCAGAAGGAGGTCGGGTTGCATCACGAGCAGGCGCGCAAGATGAGCGCGCATGATCCAGCCACCACTTAAAGCGCGTGCCGGGCGATCGAAATCAGTTTCGCGAAAAGCCAGTCCAGCCAGGACCCGTTTTGCCTTTGGTTCGAGCTCCCACCCGCCGTGCTCATCAAAAACATGAAGCGCATTGTGATAGGCTGCGTCGTCCGATCCGTTCCCGGCTTCGTGTTGCTTGATCAGGTTCTGCGCGTCCACGAGTTCCGGCGAAACGGCGAGGGCAAGTTCGAGCACCGTTTCGTCTCCGGCAGCGGCAGTTTCTTGCGGAAGAAATCCGATGGTTGCGTTCTTCTCTATGGCGATCGTTCCCTTATCAGGCGACACATCACCGAGGAGCAGCGCAAACAAGCTTGATTTGCCGGCTCCGTTGGGCCCGACCAATCCGATCCGATCCCCGCGATTGACCTGGAGCGAAACGTCGTCGAACAGCGATCGACCAGCGAAAGATTTTGAAAGTTGTGAAACGGTCAGCATTACAGAAAGCGCGCAGTGTCCTCTTGTTCGACGCTCAGCGCAACTGCCGGGCGTATCACTGCCGACCACGCCTCAACGTCAATTAGTCCAGCTAATCGGATCCGATTTCTCTCACATGTGGACAAGTGAGATTTTATTCGGTCCGAAGTGTGTAACCTTGCGTCGGCATGAAGGGACAGACTTCGAAGAATTGGCGTTCGATATTGGTTTCTATTCTGTGGACCAGACTGACGCTGGAAAATTGGCGCGCAAAGCTGGTCTCCGTCGTACTCGCGATCATGGTTTGGTACCTGATCAAACAAAACCTAGCCACGACTTCCTCGCCCTCTGAAAGACCTTCTCCCACGCCCAATACGGAAACGCGTTGAGGGTCACACCACGGGGGTGGAAAACTGATAAAGGCCTCCTCACGTAGAGATTCATGTGACGCATAGTTTTTTCGTTTTGCTCTTCGTCGGCGGATCTAATCAATCTCATCAGGCAATCCTCACGTGGAGTTGCTTTACGACTGAGAATGACTTGTCAGTAAATTTTGTAACTGTGTAGTGTTAAATGAGACCGCCGATTTCAGATCCATCCGGAAATTCGTGCCTATTCGTGTCCATTCGTGGTTTCCTCGGTCGCTGTAGCTCGGGCTTTCACGAAAGCGCACACGGAACGTTCGATCTCCTTTGGCGTCGTCGCCCAATCGCAAACACTGATTCGAATCACCGCTCTTCCACGCCAAGTTGAGGCGCCACACCAGCATTCACCGGAACTCTGGATATTCTGTAGCGTGGTTTTCGTTAGGTCGTCGTTCTCACATGAGGCGAGCACCTGGTTGAAAACAACGTCGTTGTGGATCTGAAACCCTTCCTCGGA
>DATDFM010000281.1:0-16662 GCA_036522635.1 Candidatus Udaeobacter sp.
CCGCCGTTTTGTGCAACGGCCGGGTACGGTAGTTACCGCTCGGCGATTGTTTGATCTGATTCCTTGCGAGGCGCTCCTCCAGAAGGATCCCAGGCGCGTCGCTGCCAGAACTCTACCAAGTCGCTTCTGCTGCCTCGAAAAATATTGAGCTCTGCCTTCCTAATATTGGCAATGCTTATCGGGTGAGTCGAGCGTGGAAGACGACACTTGCCATCACCGCAGTATTGCCAAAGCGCCCAGTAGTTCCATGGCGCCGTCGCACGAGGCTCCTTGGAATAGTTTGCAACCCACAGCCAGCATTTCCTGAGCGTTTCTCTCTGTGCGGGAGTGACTCGCGAACTATTCAAAACCTGCGCGAGATGGTATTCGCCGGAATAAATACCGGGATACACACCGGTGCGTTGGCGAATGCGTTCAACGAACGCAACTGCTTGATCCGCCCGCATCGATCCGCCCGGATAGTGGCCGTTTTTCTCGAAATCGAGTACCAGCAAAACGCCCGTGCTCGGCCGAACTGCGGGGTTCGCCTGCGCCCAGGAACTGGAGACAACACTCAGGAAATGATCGGCCTGCCGAATGGGATCGCTTCCGTTTGCGTAATGATATGCTCCCCAGAGCAGTCCCGCTTGTAACGCTCCCATTTGTCGATCCAAGTATTTTGGGTCGCGAACAAAAGGCGGATACGTCGCTTCGTGAATTACACCCACGATACCTTGACGCTTCATCGTCACGAAGTCGGGACGCATCATGTCGTAGTGGGAAAGATTCACTACATTGGTTGCTGAGAACGCGCCTGCCGGAATTAATAGTAGTAAAGCCGCGCCGGGGAAGATTGACAATTTCATCGGAGCGCAAATCGCGCCGAACATATCGAATAGACGCAATCTATTTTCAAGTGCAGTTTGCATTTGTGCCGAATTTTGCGCTAAGGCTGAAACTCAGCCGGCGGCTGCGATACCATCCACGTCGGACATGTTATTCACGTTTCGAAAAAGTGGCCTGTCCTCTTCCGCCACGGATATCTCGACGAGTTTTCCAAATGTCACCAGATGACGGACGATGTTTTGCAGCGAAAAATCGGTTCCTGTGAGCGCACTGCGAAGCTCAATCTCTGTTTCGCGCGGATAGACTGCGGCCAGCGGTTCAGCGCGCTCGCCAATCTTCGCGACTATGCCTCGTCCTGGCTCGATCGCATCACAAATCGAGCGAAGATAAGATTCGGTCATGAATGGCATATCGATCGCGAGCGCAAGAAGATGATTGGTGTGAATCTTCGCCATTGAAGCGGCAAGCCCGCTGAGCGGTCCACATGAGGGCGTAAGGTCTGCAACGAACCGCACATCGGCAGGCCGCCATAATGGATCCGTTCTTGCAGAAATGAAGATTTCTGCGGGCTGCAGTTTGCGCAGTGTTTCGAGCTGAACTTGCCAGAGCGGTTTTCGCCGAAAAAGAAAAGTCGCTTTATCCCTGCCCATGCGGTGCGATTCGCCGCCGGCGAGCAACACAGCGCTGACGCCATTCGGAGCGAAAGAGAGCGGCGTCGAGGAATCCGGTGACATTACCTAAAAATAGGTTCACGGGATCCCTCGACTTCGCTCGGGATGACTAATTTCACCGAACACAATTTCCCACTCGTTAAGATCTTTGCGCGCAGACCGCCGTGACCTTTGAGGAATTCCTGTGTACCCGGAGCGAATGCGCGGTTCATCCAGTAGCACGGCCGGCACTCTTCCGTTCCGCGAAAATGGACCCCTTGCACCTCGAACTCCTGTCCAATCAACTCATTCAGATCAATCCCCCGTGTGATCACGTTGCGTCGTGCCAAAGCCGGTGAGCAATCGTGAATTTGCATCACGCCGCAAAGTCTATCGAAAACTTCCAGTGAAAAGAAAGTGATCTGACCTTTGTAGTCGTCCTTGAAATCGAAGTATCGATCTCCGCGAATGCCACGGCCCGCGATGCATTCTATCTCGGACGTTTCAATCATCGGATGCGTGTCGGGTTCGCGGCCATGATGACCAACAAAATTGTGTCCCGGGGAAATGAATAGCTGACAAACTTCCATCGCAGTCATGCTACCATTGAGGGGCCTCAATTCACATGAAAGAAAGCGGTATCGGATCACAGAAGATCATCCGGCGAAAACGCGACGGTGAGCTCGAGTACCTGCCCGACGAGGTGACGATCGAGGAGCCGCTCGAGATTTGCGTCGGACGCAAGCCCATCGCCACAACGATGCGCACACCCGGTCACGACGAAGAACTCGCAGCCGGGTTCTTACTTTCGGAGGGTGTTGTGCGCGGTCGTGATCAGATCGCCAGCGTTTCGACGGACGGCGATAACAGAGTCGTCGTGGAGCTTACGGCCGGCGTGAAATTGAAAGTGAATTCGACAAAACGCTTCGGAACGATCTCCAGTAGTTGTGGTCTGTGCGGCAAAACAAGTATTGATGCGATCCGGCAGCATTTCGCGCCGGTACGATCCCCTGCTGTGCGAATTCATATCGAAAGGCTGCTGTCTCTTCCCGAGACGTTGCGTAACCTCCAAACCGATTTTGCGCGTACAGGCGGCATTCATGCCGCCGGAATTTTCAACCTGGATGGGAAATTGAAAATTGCACGTGAGGATATTGGGCGCCACAACGCTGTAGATAAGGCGGTCGGACGCGCTTTTCTCGACGAGCTGCTACCATTGGAAAATCACCTTCTTTTAGTCAGCGGTCGCGCATCGTTTGAGATCATACAAAAGGCACTCGCCGCCGGAATTCCGATCGTGGCAGCGGTGTCAGCGCCTTCAAGTCTTGCGGTAGAGCTTGCGCGCGAAAGCAATCAGACGCTCATAGGTTTCTTGCGCCCGCCGTCCTTCAACATTTATACAAACATCGAGCGCGTGATTCTGAATTCGCCGTAACCCAAATGCCGCCGCGGTCAGCGCTCGCGGCTACAACATCAGCGTTTCGATCTCGCCTGCGTAATTCCATTCTCCCGCATTCGACACTAAGCCAGCTCGGACGGGATTCTCGCGGACGTAATTCCACTTTTCCGAATAACTTTCGCTAGAACGTAGAACATGATCGAAAAATTCGCGTTGCCAAAGAGTTGTAGCCGCGGGCGCTGACCGCGGCTGTTTTAGCGCCTGGATCCCCCTGCTCGTGTAGCTCTTCCAAAAACCAATGAACTCGGATAAACGCTTCGCCCGGGATTCAGCTCTGCAAAAGAAATGAACATGATCAGGCATGATAATATATCGCCCAACAGCCCAGCCATGACGCGCGTGAGCTGCGCACCACTCGTCTACGAGAATTCGGGCTACTTCGTCTTTCGCAAGAACCGCCTTTCGGTTACGGACGCACGTGGTGACATAATAGATTGGAAAATCGACCCAAACACGTTCGAGCCGTCGGAGGTGCTTGTGCACATCGATTTTTTAGCCGAGACCGTCGGTTCCGGCGAGCCAACAAGCTGCAACGCACATGCCGCCGCGGTCAGCGCCCGCGGCTACAACTATAGCTGCGAAGCAAAAACGGATTCCGGATCTCGACCCGAAACTTTTCCTACCGCAATCCAACCGAAGCGACTAACGAGTGCGCCAACCAAGAATGAAATCGCGGCCAACGGAATCACGCCAAAGAAGCGCAGAACAAGCGGGATTGGGCCGGTAAATACTTCGCCAATCCGAATGAGCCAGCCGGAACTGTGCTCGTGGATGGCCCGATCGGCGATGCCATGTTTACTAATGCTCAACCAAATTAAGAGCAGGGTTTCGACCGCTGCCGCAAATAAGCCGATCGCGTTCAGCGGTGGGATTCGATGACCCAGCAATTCCAGCAGCGCGGCAGCGGATCCCAATCCTGCGATTCCGAAATGGATCGGCAAGAACCTGTGATGGAGAAACCAGGCCGGTATCGCCGTCACGCCAATCAGCACACCGGTATATGTCGCTAATAACATTCCAAAAATCGCCGATCCAAAAATTAAAATCGCTGCGACGACGCCGAGAATTTGCTCAATGGCGCCCGCGAATAGGTGCAGTGTCTGAAGCTCCGCCGCGATCAAACCCGGAACAACACACACTCCGAAACCCGCCAAAATCCACGCACCCATCGACATCGCTGATTGCGGTTTGAACACGCGCAGCATGTTAATGAAGAGCCGCGGCCGGCCTAAATCCAAGATCAACAGAACCGGCGAGAGGACTGATGCAATCGCAGCGAACCACATTGCCGTTCGCGTAACATCGACATGATCAAACAGCATCGCACCAAGCGCGATTACCGCCGACATTCCGCCTAGGCCGCCGACGAAGAGGTAGACCGGAATTTCCCATGTCCACACTGGCGGCCTAACGACTGGATGACCATAGTACCCCGGTTTCCGCGGAATCGGGCCACCTGCGACGTTCACACCGCGGCCGGTTACAACGCCTTTTGCCCAGGCTTCTTCCCGCAACTGGTCAATTCGCGATTCGTTAGGCATGTTCATGATTGGGGAGCGCGAGCGCCTCGCTCGCTCTTTTTGGCGCCTCGCCGAAAAGTCTTCTTGTGACGGCGTTTTCAGAGTGGGTTGTGCGAGGCGCACAACCCAGCGGGCGAGGCGCCCGCGCTCCCCGGATCTTTGATGATCGTCGTCTCATAAGAATGCAAATGCGCAGAGTGTAATAATCAAGGCAGCAATCGCGGTCGCAAAGGCGGCCGTCCAGGCGGCCTTCAGATGAATCGTCGGAATCTGCGGCTTCGGCGGAAGGCCATACGCTTCGGGCTCTCCGAGAATCAGAAAGAATGCGTGCGTACCGCGCACAGACGTTTCGATCGGATCGTAAAGTTGCGCGTCGGCGTATCCATGTTCGCGTAGTTGGTGCACACGTTGCGTAGCGCGAGCGCGCAAATCATCAAGCCGTCCGAAGACGATCGATTCAGTCGGACAAACTTTCGCACACGCGGGCGGAAGACCGCTTTTCTGCCGATCGTAGCAGAAGGTGCATTTAAACGCGCCGCCGGCATCCGGCAAAGGCTGTGGCCGCCGATCGATCACGCCAAATGGGCACGAGACGACACAATAGCCGCAGCCGTTGCAAACGTCGTTCTGCACAAGCACTGAACCGACTTCAGTGCGAACAATCGCTCCCGTGGGACAGGCCTCGAGACAGCCTGCTTCCTCGCAGTGCTTGCAAACGTCGGATAAAAAAATCCAGCGAAACGGGTCTTCCGTCTTCGCCGAGGGTCCAGCGGACATGTCTCCATTGGTTTTGCCCGACGAATGCGAACCGACAATCTGGCCTCCTTTTTGTCGATCTTGTTCGATAAACATCACGTGACGCCACGTGGATGCACCGAGATGACCGGTGTTGTCGTAAGAATTTCCCGACCAAATGAACCCGTCATCAGGCACATGGTTCCATTCTTTGCACGCGACTTCGCAGGCTTTGCAACCGATGCACACAGTCGGATCAGTAAAAAAGCCAACTTCGACCTTGTCGCGCACGTACGTATGCCGGCGCTGATTCGTGCTGTGCGTGCCTTCGCCAATCATAAGGTAGCGCAAGCCTCTGGCTTGCGAGGTCGTTTGGGCACAAGCGAGACGCATGCGCTACTTTTTTCCGCTCTCATTCTTTTCCTTCATGCGCGTGACCACCGCCGCTGTGTCCCATACCGATCGGTGGTTCTTCTGGGTGCAAAATTGCCGGACCGGCTTGGGATGCATATTGGTTGAGGAATTGAGCGAACGCGGGTCCACGCGGCAGACGCCCTGGCACTATGTTGCAGGTAAGCGCTTTGGCTTCCATGATCGTCACATTGGGCTCGCCGGATATGGTAAGGAGATCGTTAGCCGCGCCACCATGAACGAGGCCGGCTGTCCCGAAGTGATACGGCACCGCGACCTGATGCAGCGTCTTTCCGTTCAGCTGCAACGGCCGTATCCGGCGACTAACAAGTGCACGCGCTTCGATCGCCGCGCGCAAACTTACAATGCAAATGTAGTCGCCGTTCTTGATCTTGAGCTCGCGCGCGAGTTCAAACGAGATCTCAGCAAACATTTCCGGCTGCAATTCCGCCAGATGGCTGAGAAAGCGCGACATACCGCCTGCCGTATGATGTTCGGTGAGACGATATGTAGTTAGGACAAATGGAAATCTCGGGTCGCCCGGCGGTGCGAACCGATTCTTGGCACGCGGAAACCAATGCTCGGCCGGATTTGTGTCGTGCGAATAAAGTTCATTCGACACCGGGGACTCGAGCGGTTCGTAATGCGTCGGGAAGGGTCCATCTTTCAAACCTTTCGGCACGTAAATCCACCCCAGTCCGTCCTCGTGGAGCACGAACGGCGCATCGCCGGGAATCGCATCCAGGCCTTCTGCGCCTATCTCAGGTTCGTAGTCGGGGGGCTTCCCTTGGACAAATCCGGCGACATCGATACCGGTCCATTTTTCCGAGTCCCACCAAATCAATTTCTTTCGTTCGCTCCATGGGCGACCGTCTGGGCGCGCACTGGCGCGATTGTAAATGATCCGGCGATCGCTCGGCCAGGCGAATCCCCAGCCATGGCCGAGATAATCTCGCGATTTTCGTGAGTTTGCTTTGTTGATCTCATCGCGAGCGAAAACGCCAGAGTAGATCCAGCAACCACATGCTGTAGATCCGTCCGATTTCAGTTCGGAAAAACCGTTGACCTGCGGTCCGTGATGCGGATTCCCGTCGCGATCCAACCCGAAAACGACGCCGTTCTTGGTTCCGCGTTCAGCGTTGGACGTTGGGCGTTCGACGTTTTCTTTATCCTCGAGCGTGCGCCAGCCGTTGATTTCAGCAAGCACAGCTTCCATTTTCGGATCGCCCAGATGATCTTCCGGATACCACCAATCCAACACGCGCAATGGTTCATCGAGCGGATCGTTAGATGCTTTTGCTTTCGCAATCAGACGCAAGGCGAGCTGATGCATGAACCAGGCATCGGAGCGACAATCGGCCGGCGGATCGACTGCTTTTTGACGCCATTGCAGAAGCCGCTGTGTATTAGTAAAGGCGCCTTCTTTTTCGGCATGACCGGCCGCGGGAAAAAAGAAAACTTCAGTCTCGATGTCCTCGGTCTTCAACTCACCGCGTTCGATCTCGGGAGATTCACGCCAGAAATTCGTAGATTCTGTTTCGACCATCTCGCGGACCACCAACCATTTTAGTTTTGCGAGTGCTGTGCGCTGAAGCCGTGCATTCGGCGCGCCGATGGCGGGATTTTGGCCCATCAAAAACATCCCTTCCATTTTCCCGTCCAGAATGTCGTAGAGATACTCGAAAAAAGAGTGGTTACCGGTAAGCTTGGGAAGCCAGCCATAGCCGAAGTCATTTTGCGGCGTTGCGTGTCTCCCGTAGTAAGCCTTAAGCGTACTCACCATGTATTCCGGGTAGTGCGACCACAGTCCGGTTTTCTTGGTGTAATTGTCGAAATAGTGCTGGAGCGTCTCGTCGCCTTTCCGCGGCATCGTGAGATAGCCGGGAAGAATATCGTAAAGCGTTGGAATATCAGTTGAGCCTTGAATCGAAGCGTGCCCACGGAGCGCCAGAATCCCACCGCCGGGCCGCCCGATATTTCCAAGCAGCAATTGCAAAATCGCTGCGGCGCGAATGATCTGCACGCCCTTCGAATGCTGCGTCCAACCTACTGCGTAACAAACCGCAGCGGTGCGTTCCGGACCTGATGCCGCCGCGAGCGCATGCGCGACTTTATGAAAAAGATCGGGCGGAATGCCGCAGACTTTCTCCACCATTTCCGGCGTGTAGCGCGAGAAATGCCGTTTCAGTTTCTGAAAAACGCATTGCGGGTCTTGCAACGTGAGATCGCGCTGTGGACGACTCAGATCGCCGCCTTTGTAAAGCCAGCTATCGCCTTCGTAGGCCCGTTTCTCCGGATTCCACCCTGAAAAATATCCATCGCCGTTGTCCTCAGGGTCGCGATATTCGTCGGACAGAATGCAGGAGGCATTCGTGTAATGAACGACGTACTCGCGAAAGTACAGCTCGTATTCAATCAAGTGATTGATCAGTCCGCCGAGAAACACGATGTCCGTACCAGCCCGGATCGGCACCCAGATATCGGCTAGTGCACTGGTACGCGAAAACCGTGGATCGACATGGATGATGGTAGCTCCCTGCGCCTTCGCTTTCATCACCCAGCGAAAACCGACCGGATGCGCTTCGGCCATCGAGGAACCTTCGATCAAAATGCAATCTGCGTTTGCCAGATCTTGTTGCGCAGTCGTAGCTCCGCCCCGACCGAAAGAGGTGCCCAGACCGGGCACCGTGCTGCTATGTCATATACGGGCCTGGTTGGATACACACACCATGCCCAGGCCTCCTGTGAATAGCTTCTTGATGAGATAATTTTCTTCGTTATCCAAAGTCGCGCCGCCGAGATGACATACCGCAGTTGTGTGATTGATCGAAACGCCGTCTCGCTCATGCACAAAGGTGCGCTTGCGCGAGTCCCACACGCGGTCGGCTACCATGTCCATGGCGCGCTCGAGGGAAATCTCGGTCCATTCTTTTGAACCCGGAGCACGATATTTCATTTTCGTTTCGCGCCGCGAATGCGTCAGCAATTGGAATGACGCAGCACCCTTCGGGCAAAGGTTGCCCTGACTGATTGGCGATTCCGGGTCGCCTTCGATTGAAACGAGTTTGCCGCCTTTGTGGAAAATCAATTGACCACATCCCACGCCGCAATACGGACAAATTGAACGCGCTACCTCAGCATCATCGATGCGCGCATGCATCGCACGTGTCTTTTGCGACATGGCCTCGATACCCGTACCATCCTTGCGTTCGCGGATCTGGCGAACAACGGGCCATTTTGAAAGCCACGCGAACATACTCAGCATCTCACTACATTTCGGCGCTGCAGACAATCCCGGTCTCAAGAAAATGGTCTGGCATCTTCACGCGCTTGGTGCAAGCGACGCGCAAATCTAAAACCCGCGAGCGGCGCCACGTTAAGGTCGACATTTTTTGCAAGCGCGAGCACCTGAAAAGCACGGCCAAGCATTTCCGGATGCAGCAGTGTTTGCAATTCCCGCGTGGCTTTGCCCGAATCGGCAAGAAGCGATTGCCCCAATTCTTCGGTTTGGATCTGCAAGAGCAGTCCCGTCAGGAAATGATGTTGATCGGTAAACCCGCCGAGGTGCAACCCGTTTGCCTGCGCGCGCTCGATAATACTTCTCCAATCCACAGACATCGTAATATCCGCCTCCCCGATCTGTTCCAACGGCGAATTCAGATTGCGGTGTCGGGAGCGAACCTGAGCGTTTCTCTCAATCCGCTCGTCCACAAAACCATAATCGATCGCGATCACATAACCATGCTGGAGGTTCGCTGCGATTTGGTCGATCAACTCGAGAGCAGCCTGATTGGACATGGTTTCATCAACCGGTCGTTCGATGAATACAAAGTTATCGCCGTCCAGATCTACCAGTTTCTCGGCTGCACCACTAATTAAACGCACCGGCGTCGCGTCCAGGAGTTCGTTGGAAAAATGGACACCCGTGAATGGTTCCAACGATTGTCGCCATTGAACCTTATCGCCGAACGTCTCGAGTTTCCGGCGTTGGTGCTCTTTCAAAATTGGAAATGGCTCAACTATCCAATAGCGCAATGCTCCAAAGAATTCCGGCGAACGGTTTTGAACAAACTCGAGAACATCCCGCGCAAACTGTCCGTCGTGCGCGCCCTGCTCGACAATGACAAAGTCATTTGTCTTACCGAGATGCTCCCACATTTCGGAGAACTGCGTGGCCAACAACTCTCCAAATAGCGGGCCCACACTCACGTTAGTGAAGTAATCTCCCGTGCGGCCTATCTGGCAGCGCCCGGAAGAATAATAACCATGCTCGGGATGATAGAGGGCCTGCCGCATGAACCACGCAAAGGATTGCGGACCATCTTCGCGAATCCTTTTACGGATGAATTCAACGAGCGGCGTATTCAATAGGAAAAGGTCCAACGCCGAATGCCCAACGTCCAATCAATGAACCCAGAGATCCCGATCGTGCGGTGCTCCGTTCGAAGTTGGGCGTTCGACGTTGAGCGTTGGGCGTTTTCCCCCTAAGTTGCCGCTGCGTCGCTTTCACGGATGAGACCGAATACAACATATCTCAGACCGCCGCCGGGCTATCGTTTCCGGCGACCATGGTATCTGAGGCCATGGTTTTACATCCCGGTCGCGATTTTCGCGGTGGCGGCGGTTTTTTTGACGGTCTTTATTTCCAGCGTCGTCTTCGATCTGCAAGCGCAGGCTAATGCTTTCGACCTGAACAAGCTAAATGAAATGGAGTCGGCCAGTGTCATTCTCGATCGCAACGGGAAGATCTTTGGCCAAATCTATGTCGAGAATCGCGAGACGGTTCCATACGAGAAGTTAGCCCCCGATCTGATCAACGCCGTCATTGCTGTCGAAGATGCAAAATTCTACGAGCACCACGGCTACGATCTGATGGGGATCATTCGCTCAGCGCTCAAAAATTTGACGGCGGGTCATGTCCGGCAGGGCGGCAGCACCATCACACAACAATTGGCACGCAACAGTTTCTCGCTCAAAGAAAGAACATACCGCCGAAAGCTGCTGGAAATTTTTCTGGCCAGGCGAATCGAAGACAATTTCAGCAAACAGAAAATCCTCGAGCTGTATCTGAACCGGATTTATTTCGGTGGCGGCATGTACGGAGCCGAAGCAGCAGCGCGCGGCTACTTTGGCAAACATGCACGCGATATGACGCTCGCGGAGTGCGCCACGCTCGCAGGTCTGATCAAGAGTCCCAACCGATTATCTCCTTGGTCTGACCGCGCCAACTCGCGTGAGACGCGAGACTTTGCGCTCGACCGGATGCGCGACAATGGGTTTATCACCCATGAACAATGCGCCGCTGCGCGCGCCGAAAAGATCGCGGTCGGGAGCCGGCAAGCCGCTCAAGGCCAAACCTACGCCGTCGATTACATTCGCCAGCAGGTGATCGCCGCCGTGGGATGGGATCGGGCGATCAACGAAGGCTATCGCATTCACACCACGATCGATGTCAATCTTCAGCGCGCAGCCGAGGATTCTCTAAAGGCACATCTGCAGCAAGCTGAGCAGCATCCCGAGTATAATCATCAGACCTACGCCGATTACGCAGCGTCATTTCGCAAAGCCAAGTCAAGCGGGAAGATGGCTGATCAGCCTGCGCCGGAGTACTTGCAAGGCGCGGCCATCGGTCTGGATAACGCGACCGGCGACATTCTTGTGCTGGTTGGCGGACGCGATTTTGAACACAACCAATTCAATCGAGCGTTGCAGGCTCGCCGGCCTGCGGGCACGGCAATGTTGCCGTTTGTCTACGCGACCGCTTTCGAACGGGGAATGTATCCGGGCACGGTGGTTGAAGATTCACCCCTGGATAATCGCGCGGTGATGATCGGGGGCACAACGGGAATCCTTGGTGAATGGGGACCCGAGGATGCCGACAACCAATATGAAGGCCGGATGACCGCCAGGCAGGCCCTGATGAAATCAAAAGATGGCGCGTCGGTCCGGATCGGGATGGATGCGGGAATTGAGCCAGTACTGCAGCTTTGTTCCTCGGCCGGTATCCGCTCTCCCCTTCGTCCTTATCCAGCGACATTCCTCGGCAGCAGCGAAGTTACTCTGGCCGAGCTCGCGATGGGCTACACAATTTTTCCGAATGGCGGCTGGCGACCTAGCACAACGCATATTTTGGAGCGGATCGAAGAAAAAGACGGAACACTGGTGTGGAGTGGAAAACAGCAAAGCATCCGGAAGATCGTAACTAAACCCGAAACTGCATACGAAGTGCATTCCTGCCTGGTGGATGCGCTTAAATCGGGAACAGGAAAAACCGCTTACACAGAGTTTGGGCTAAAGAAATTCCCCGCTGCTGGAAAGACCGGGACGGCGTACGATTTCACCGACGCGCTTTTTGCGGGATACGATTCCAATTTTACTTGTGCTGTGTGGGCCGGTTTTGACAAGCCGCAGAAAATTTATCGCGGCGCGTTCGGACGCGAACTGGCGCTGCCAATCTGGGTCGACATCATGAATGCAGCCGCCCAGAGTTATCCGCCCCGAGAGATTAAACAGCCGTCCACTCTGAAACAGCTCGAGATATGTTCACGATCAGGGCAATTGGCGACAGACAAATGTTATGATGCAGTGAAATCAGCCAACGTCGATACGGTCCAACGCCGCAGCACTTACATGGAGATCGCCACACAGGCCCAGGCGCCTACCGAATTCTGCAATGTTCACGGTGAACCGCGAGCCCGTATTGCGCGCGAATTTGGGTCTAGTGAATTGCCGCGTGCTGAGCTGGCCGTGAACCTGACTGAAGTGATGCCGGTGGCGATAAAAAGTCCGACATTAATAGCTGACCAGGACCCATATGATTCAATCAAAGCAACAGTGATACCGGATCCAACACCGCCGGCGACGACGGAAACCGCGGAAAATCAGAACGGGGATACCGGAGCCCACACAAATGACGTGAACTCTGCCAGCAACACGGCAAGCGTAAATCCTCCGAACTCCCAAACAACACAGTCCGCTCCGGAGATCCGAAAGGCTGTACCAGTCCAACAGATTCCCAAAGCGATTCCCGTTCAACCACAGGATCGGCAGCCCGCAGAAATTCGACGTGCGATCCCCGTGAAACCACTCGATCAAGAAGACACTCAGCGCACTCTTTTGAGATCGGCGGCACAACCGCCTGGCGATACTAACGATTAAAGCACAACGCCTTAAGCGGGCTGCCATGTCGCGAATCTGATTATTATGTCACGCGATTGAAGGTCTGGCGTGGCGCGAAGACGTTCGGGAGCTGCGCTGCAGCCTCAACTGCGCTAGGAATGACCGCTATGAGAAAATCGCTAATTGTGTAAGCAATGACCTTGCAAGCTGCAGAGAACTTCCGCCTGACTGTTCTCAATCCAGGAGGACGTGATCCCGAACAGCAGTTCCAAAGTGTTCCAGCTCCGGGTGAAGGTCCGCATTCGCCGATCAATTTTCATGCTTTCGCCGCATGCACATCAGGCGCGTTTCACCGGGATACGCGCTGTGCGCTCAATGAAAAAACTCCAGTGCTTCTGCTTTTGCGTGGCGATTTTCGCGCCTCGGAGCGCGCATTGAATGCGTTAAAACAGGAAGGTCGGCTCGTCGCTGTCTCGCTGAAGGAGACCGGGCTGCATCAAATCGCGCAACAACTGCGCGATGCGGGGAAATTATCGCGCTTTGTAAAAATTGTGACGCAAGCGGATGCGTGTATCGCCACCACGCCCGAAGCCGCGGAAATTTATCAACGTATCCGCTCCAGGCATCGTCCGGTCACATCGACGTTTATGCCGACCCCCTACCCAATCGAGGATCAACGATGGGATTTTTCTGTGCCGAGCAACGAGCAATCCGGGATCTTCGTCGGCACGCGCGAATGGGACATTCCATCGAGGAACCATTTCGCAGCAGTGTTGCTCGCGCGGCAGTTATCTGAAGCCACAGGCGAACCAGTCACCATCGTTAATCTCGATGGCCACAAAGGGAACCGTTTGTTAGGCGAACTCAGGTTTCCAGAAGGAAAGCTCCGGCTGATCGAGAAATGGCTGGCTTACCGGGATTATCTCCGCGAAGTCGCGCGACATAAGCTCATTTTGCAGCTTGATCGAAGCCGAGTACCGGGCCAGGTCGCAGGCGACGCGCTGCTCTGTCGACTCCCGTGTGTCGGAGGCGACGGCGCGATCGAACGAATCGGATTTTCAAAAACATGCGGCGAAGGCCGGACCTTTAACGAAGTGGATGCAATAGCCTTGGATCTACTGAAAAACCCCGAGTTGCGCGATACAGTTGTCGCCCAATCGCAGGAATGTGCCCGGGAACAGTTGTCCTTCCAGACGGTGCACTCGCAATTGGCAAGCTTCTTCGCGCGACTCGAACACACCAAGACCCGAGAGCTGGAAAACTAACGGCTGAAAGCCAGACTTGTTAGGGCTTATTCGCGAAACGAACGGCACAGCATCGCGAATCTTTTGTCTGGACAGGTGTGTAGAAAGCTCTGAGTATCCGCGCCTTATGAAAACAAAAACCCCGATGCTTCTCATCGTCTTTTCAGTTCTCTGCTTTCAATTTTTGTCGGAGACGAACGCCGTCAATCCGCCGCCGGATGGTGGCTATCCCGGGTTCAACACCGCGGAAGGAACCAATGCCCTCAAGAACCTCACCACTGGCGTCGGAAACGCCGCCGTTGGTTGGTATTCGCTCTTCACAAACAGCTCAGCCAGCTATAACACCGGCATCGGTGCAGGGGCACTCGCGTTAAACGACGGCGAGCAAAATACGGCTACTGGCGCCGGTGCGCTTTTGCTCAACACCACGGGCATTAACAACACCGCCAATGGCGCATTGGCTCTTATGTTCAACTCGACCGGCGATGACAACACGGCCACGGGAGAGTCTGCGCTCCATGCCAATACCACCGGCATCGGCAACACCGCCACGGGGCGGGTTGCCCTCCGCGACAACACCAGCGGTTTCGGCAATACCGCGACCGGAGGCGGCGCGCTCCTTCTCAACACCACCGGCGCACGAAATACCGCGGTTGGCTTCCGGGCGCTGTGGGTCAGCAACGGCGACGGCAACACCGCGGTCGGCCATGACGCTGGTTTAGAGCTGACCGACGGGGATGGAAATGTCTGTATCGGCGACGGGGTCGGCGGTACCGCCGGCGCGAGCGACACAACATGGATTCGCAACGTGTACGGTTCTGTTGCTACCGCGCGTCAGGTGTACGTCAATGCGGACAACAAGATCGGAACACTTTCCTCATCGCGGCGGTATAAGGAACAAATCGCGCCCATGGAGAAGGCCAGCGAAACGCTTTTTGCACTTAAGCCGGTCACGTTTCGTTATAAAAAGGATGTCGACCCCAGCCAACCGCTCTCCTTCGGTTTAATCGCTGAAGAAGTGGCCGAGATCAGTCCCGAGCTTGTGACGCCGGACCGTGAAGGCAAACCGCAAACGGTCCGCTACGAAGCCGTCAACGCGATGCTACTTAACGAATTTCTAAAAGAGCATCGAAAGGTGCAGGAGCAGGGAGCAACGATTGCCGAGCTGAAAAAGGAGATTGCAGGTCTGGTAGCAACGGTGAAAGAGCAAGGGGCGGAAATCCGGCGAGTGAGTGCGCACGTGCAAGCGAGCGATGTTGCGACACAGGTAGCAACTTACGAAGAATAAAAGCGGAGGTCATCTCAGTGACTTGCGTTCGACAACGTTCGCCATCGGAAAATGTGTCGCCAATACGCGCGACACCTGGCCTATCCAGCCAAAATCAAAACAGGATCTCGAACAGCTTAATGCCGTTCCATTTTCCGGGATGGTTCGGATCGAACGCGGTATTCTCCACCCAAATCCCGTAGCGTGCTGGCGCCCATGGATTGAGCATTTGAAGCGGGTTACGACCCGGGCCAAAGGCTTTCGGAAGTGCCCCCTCAACTCTTGTTCCCTCGATCGGAACCGGTTTCTCAATCGGCCGGACCGGTTTTTGCCGGCCGAGCGGTGCTCTGAATTCTTGCGCGGAAGCGGTCACTATCAGCGCACCCAGGACTGCAATGATCAATGTCTTCATGTTTCCCTTTCGTTCGAGCCGTGTGAAATGTTGCCCTTAACCACGCCTGCGCACAATATATCTTTCGATGGATTCTCTTGAAAAGGCCGCGCGCGTCCTGGATTTGGAAATTTTTGAACTCCAGCGGCTCCGGAAACGGCTGGATGAAAATTTTTCCAAAGCTGTTGAGTTGATCAAAGAAACGGTCGACGCGCGAGGCAAGGTGGTCGTCGTGGGTGTGGGCAAATCGGGGCACATCGGCGCGAAAATCGCGTCTACGCTCACCAGCACCGGCTCACCCGCCGTGGTCCTGGATTCATCCAACGCGCTTCATGGCGATCTCGGCATGATCGCCGACGGGGACGTGGTACTTGCGCTAAGCGCGAGTGGCGAGACAGACGAGTTGCTGCGGATTTTGCCAGCGATCGCTCGGTTCCAAGCCAGGATCATTGCTATTTGCGGCGATCCAAAATCAACGCTCGCACAAAACGCGAATGTCTGTCTCGACGTCAATGTCGAACAGGAAGCTTGTCCGCTGAATCTGGCACCGACATCGAGCACGACAGTGATGCTGGCGCTGGGCGATGCGCTCGCGATGGTGCTTTTGGAGGCACGCGGCTTTAACAAGGAGGATTTCGCGAAATTCCATCCCGGCGGCATGATCGGCCGCAGCATGCTGATGCGCGTCCATCAAGTCATGCGGCCGCGCGAAGCGATGGCAATTGTCGCCACCGATACACCAATCCGCGACGTACTCAGAGCCATGACCAGTGTGCGTGCCGGCGCTGCGGTTGTGATCGGCGAGGACAACCAGCTCCTTGGGATATTCACACACGGAGATTTTGTGCGCCATTTTCAATCCGACTCGAGGATTGGCGAACGATTGGTCGCAGATTTGATGACGCTGAATCCAGTCACGGTGCACAAAGAAAAACTTGCGGTGGAAGTTCTGAACCTGCTCGAGCGTCATCGCATTGACGATTTGGTCGTGATTGATGACCACAACGTGCCAGTAGGAATCGTCGATTCGCAGGATCTGAC
>DATDFM010000282.1:0-2939 GCA_036522635.1 Candidatus Udaeobacter sp.
GGACGCATTCCTTTTCGGGAAAAGAAAAACCCTCGCCGGTACGGATCGGTTTGGCGGGATCGGTGGTTTCGTAAATGTAAGTCGGCATCGCGACAATCTACTGGTAAACGGGCTGGGCGCATTCCTTTTCGGGAAAACAAAAATTCTTCGCCGACCAATAACATTAGGCAACGAGCGCTTAATTAGCGCCGAAAGCGACCGGATGCGATAAACGTCCGGGCCCATTTTGCTCGTAACCGGTAACCAATAGCGGCTCTAGCGCGATCGTATGGAAGCGCGGGGACATTTTTAAGATCGACATATGCGAGGGAATTTGGCAAGCACGGGCGAAGATGAAGAGCGCCACGCTGGCAATCTTAGCGACGCTGTCCGCGTCAATAACACTCGCCGAGGATTTCAAGACGATTAACGGAAAAGAATACAAAAACGCTTCCGTCAGCCGCGTCGAACCGGACGGCATCCTTTTGAAACGCAAATCAGGGATTACAAAAGTCTATTTCACTGAACTATCTAAAGAGGTTCAGGAACGCTTTCATCATGATTCCGCGCAAGATGCGCATTTCACCTCCAACGAACAGGCGACCGCACCGTTCGGAGAGGATCGTCTTGGCGGAACCGCTGAACAATTCGCCGCTAAGTACGGTGCGCCAAAAGATTCGCCGACCTCTGCAGTTTCCGATAAGAATTTCCCACTCCTGGAAGGCGCAACTCATCACATATACGAATATGAAGGCTGGCGAATTCGCGCTGCGTTTATCGAACCCAATGGTCCTGCCGTACGAATGGATTACTCGAAAAGTTTCAAGGCTGGCGTCAGCCCAACGATTCAGGATTACGAGTTGCAAGCAATCATGACCGCGAACACGCCCGCGGGAACGACTTGGAAACAAATTGCCTACAACAATCCGGATTCTCCTAACAAAGGTCTCAGCAAAATGTTCGAAGGCTATTTTGCGGGAGTCGCTGGCGAAAAAATGTGGCAACGCAGCGACGGCGCGATCCTTTCGTTACGCAGCAAACTCATTGTGCGTCTGGAGCTGCCAGCCGCGCACGAATTCGAAACCAAACTCAAAGCGGAAAAGGAACAGAAAGTCCGCGAATCGGTTCCGCAATTTTAACGGATGTTAAAAGTTTCGTTCTGACCCTTCTCGTTTCCCATCTTCATTGATGCGGTGTAACTTGACTGCTTTAAGCAGTCAAGTTTTACAAGCACGGCTAGTTGGTGATTCGGGGCGACCACGAGATTCTCATGTGCGCTGAGACTGTATTCGACACTGCGAATTCTCGATGCCACGCAAATCCGCCGTCTAATCGCGTTTTGTTCCACCATCGATGTAATGATTCACTTGTTGCGCCGCCCGGTCAGTTTACCCGCCGTGGCGGGCTATCGGCTCTCCTTTGAGCCGATCTCGACTAATCGCTTGGTCAAGAAGACGAGGCCCGCCATCTGCACCCATTCTGAGAGGATGTTGCCTACCACCTGGCCCCATTTGCTCTCAACATTCATCCACGCAAACAGGAAGGCCCAGCCAACCCCGGTAATCACGATGAATATCAGAAGCGAATGCCGATGCAAAAAATCGAGCCACGCCGAACGCTCTTTGCCTTTGACTGGCCGGCTCTCAGCCGATCCAATCTCATACAAAAATTTCGTTCCCAGGATGATGACAACCGAGCCGCTCCAATCGGCAATGGCATTGCCAAAAAATGCGCCGAGATGAGTTTTTGGATCGAGCCTTTGATATCCAACCACCCAAACAATGAGGAGCCCGACCGCAACCACGCTCAGCGAATGCCGGTAAAGAAACGAGTGACGATGTTTGGCCATGCGGAACTATTAGCCTTCTGCGACTTCGACGCATTCGGAGTATCAATAGTTAGCTCCGGCGCGTGGTAATGGCGGTCGGCGTTGCGACCGCGAGGAATCCATGTGCGACGAGAACCGTATTCCGCTTCACTAATTTTCGATACGGAGCAAATCGTCGTCTAAAGGCGTTTGCTTCCGTCGTCGATGTAACCATTTCACGTTCCAGCAAATCATGAAAGCGAGCCCGGGTGCCAAAAGTGAGGACTGACCCGATTTTTGCCAATCGATTTTTGCTATTTAACCGCGCGCATGGACATTTCGCGCTTCAACTGCCACTTCCCGCAAGCGGAAGGTCTGGATCATCAGCGCTTCAATTTGTGGGCGCCTGATTCGGTGGAGGCAGCTCCTTCCCGTCTGCCCATCAGACACACGCCCGACCACGGCCGATTAGGTTGGAAACGCGTCGGAGAAATCATGGCGATAAGACGCACAAAAAGCGGTAAACGGTTTATTTTTGCCGCCGCGTGCATGACCGAATGAATTTGCTCCGGCTCCCAGCCGCATTGGGTAAAGAACTCCGGACCGGTCTCCGGCGCGAATTTCAACGGAATACCTGCCTGATCGAGGGGAGCGGACATTTTTTTTGCCAGCATTTTCAACAACGCAGGCGAGGCGAGATCGAGAATCCAATGCTGAAACGCTGGTTGAGCCGCGAGATCGTTCCCCAGCGCCGCAGCTTCTTCTGCTGTCAGGTACACCAGCAAGCCTTCGGTCACGACCAGCACCCGGTTCGCTCGATGGCCAAGCTGGAGGAATAATTCGCGTCGTGCATGCACGTCCGACAAATCCAACCGCACTCGCTCCAGCGCGCACACTGGCTTCTCGTTCCGGAGAACCTCTTCCTTATGCGCAAGAATTTCCGGCAAATCCACTTCAACCCATTGTAACGAGCGCGGCAGATCCATCCGATACGGACGGGCATCGAGTCCAGCGGCAAGATTCACGACCGTATCGATCCCGCCTCGTACCTGCTCGGAAATCAGTCGATCGATCAACCAGGTCCGAGCAACAAATGGCCACGAATTTTTCTCGGCAAACGGCATCGACGCGGCAATCTGCTGGGCGCGCTCGC
>DATDFM010000283.1:0-3866 GCA_036522635.1 Candidatus Udaeobacter sp.
TCGGGAGCGAATCGCATGATTTCCGTTAATCATTCTCTGGCGCCTGCGCGGCGGACGCCCTAGATTTTGAATTATTTCGGAGGTTTCTCGGGCTGTCGTGATTTTGACGGCACTTCTTGCTCGGAAGTAATTTCGTATTCCGGCTTCGGAACGCCCATCAACAGGTGGTCAAACCAGCCGACGATATGCTGCAACCGTTCGACGCGATGCCAGGGCTGGCCGGAACGCGAAAGCTCGTGGGACTCGTTAGGGAAACGCACCATAACAGTTGGAATCCTGCGGAACTTCAACGCACGAAACATTTGTTCGCCTCCTGCGCCGGGCGGTGTGCGATAATCTGCCTCGCCAAGAATAAACATCATCGGCGTCTTGACATTGCTGACGTAACTGATTGGTGACCGCGCCCGATACTCATCCGCATCTTCGAATGGCGGCGCTCGAAACCAATTCGGCTGGAAAAGAGTGAAATCTCCCGTGTACCACCAGTTCTCCCAACTGGCGATATCGCGCTGCGAGACTGCCGCAGCAAAGCGCCCGGTTTGTCCAACCACCCAGTTTGTCAGCAATCCGCCGCCGCTTCCCCCGGTCACACCAAGTTTTTTGTCATCGATATAGCCGCGTTTGATGAGTTCATCGACGCCGGCCATCAGATCTTTGTAATCGTCGCCCGGGTAATGGTATTGAATCACGTTCCCAAATTCCTGGCCGTAAGTCGTGCTGCCGCGCGGATTTGGATAGAGCACCACGTAACCCTTGGCCGCCATCCACTGAAATTCGTGAACGAAAACGTGTCCGTAGGCGACATGCGGGCCGCCGTGAATGTTGAGAATCAGCGGATACTTCTTATGCGGGTCGAACCCGGGCGGCTTTTGTATCCATGCCTGGACGCGTTTGCCATCGAAGCTGTTGTACCAAATCTCTTCCGGCTCAGTGAGATTTAGCTTTGAAAAGAGCTCGTCATTGACCTTCGTTAACTGCGTTGGCGTTGCATTTGCCGATGCCCGGTCGAGAACAAAAAGATCGTTAACGCTGGTAGGCGTCGACAAAACGTAGACCAGCTTCGAAGCATCAGGCGTGGCGCGAAAAATCATTACGCCGTGATTTCCCGACGTTAAATCTTGGACGGCGCCGCTCTTACCGGGGTCAGCGCCCCCGGCTACAGTGGCATCGAACAGCCCGAGATTTCGTTTCCCTTCCTTCGAATAAACCGCGATCAGCCCTTTTCCATCTGCGGTCCAGACCGGTTTATTCGTTCCGCCGGCGCGCGGCGGTGCGCTGTCTCCGATAACGAAACCATCGATGTCGAAATCAAAATTCGCGGTGAGATTGCGCGGTTTTGCGTCCGGTGAGAGATCAAGCACCCACAGATCCGGTTCGGTGTACGAGTTGATCGGCTGGTTGGTGGCGGCGACGAACGCGACCTGTTTGCCATCGGGACTGAGCGATAACGAACCTCCGCCCGGTCCGAATTGGGTGTTAAGATCGATGCTCGTGATCTTGGTCGGTTTACCGCCGGCGGCCGACACGGAGTAAAGATCTGTTCTTGGCAGTTCGTAATATGGTTCGTCGATCCGGCTCGAGGTGAAATAAATTTGCGAGCCGTCCTTCGACCAAATCGCATTGTCTTCATCGAAGCGGCCGGAAGTGAGTTGGCGCGGTTTCACTTTCTCTTCAGCACTCCGTGGCGCGCTCACGATCCAGATGTGGGTCGGATGCTTTGGATCGATGTAACCCTCGTTGTCTTGTCGATACACCGCGCGCGTGATCACACGCACATCGCTCTCGTGCTCATCTGTCGCGCCTGTACCCGCGGGCGTCGACCGCGGCCCGGGAGAGGCAGTAGCTGCGGCAGATTTCTTGGCCTGCTCCTCGCTCTTTTTCTTCTCCTGTTTTGTAAGGTCCTCCGCATTCGTGTCGCTTGTGAATGCGATGTTTTTTCCGTCTGGCGCCCAGACCGGATTCCCGGCGCCTCGCGGAAGATCCGTAAAGACAAAGGAGTCGCCGCCGGCCATCGGCAGCATTGCGAGCTGAGGCGGCTCAGGCTTGCCATTTTTTTCGGTCGAGCGCAGGAACAGCAGGAATTTTCCGTCGGGCGACCAGCGCGGCGTGCTGTCGTGATCGCCCTTTGTCAGTTGACGCGGCGCTTCGCCGCCCGCGGCAGGCACAGACCAAATCGAAGTGTAATAACCTTCTTTTTTATCGTTAACGGTGATGCGCACGAACGCGACACGCGACCCATCCGGCGATATTTCTGGATCGCCGATCCACACAAAATCCCAAAGATCCTTTTCGGTGATGGGACGCTTCTGGGCGAAAAGCGGAGTGACGCTAAGCGCTAAAAAAATGACGAAGCACGAATGACGAATGACGAACGAATGACGAAGTACGAAGTCCGACAGCGGATGGTGAAAGCGTTTGGTCATTTGATTATTTGGAATTGTTTCGGGCTTCGACATTCGGATTTCGTCATTTCGCAGCCGCTCCGCGGCTGCGATCACATATGCTTGATTATGTTGTCTCCGAACTGGGAGCACTTGATCTCGGTGGCGCCCTCCATCAAGCGCGCGAAATCATACGTGACACGTTTGCTTTCGATCGCGCCGCTCAATCCTTTGAGAATCAGGTCCGCAACTTCAGTCCACCCCATGTAACGGAACATCATTTCACCGGAAAGAATTACCGAGCCGGGATTTACTTTGTCCAGGTTCGCGTATTTCGGTGCCGTGCCATGTGTAGCCTCGAAAACGGCGTGGCCGGTGATGTAATTGATATTTCCTCCAGGCGCGATGCCGATGCCACCCACTTGCGCGGCGAGCGCGTCGCTCAGGTAATCGCCATTCAAATTGAGCGTGGCGATGACATCGAAATCTTCCGGTCGCGTCAACACCTGCTGAAGCGTGATGTCGGCAATGGCGTCTTTGATCACAATTCCCGCACCTGGTTTTCCCATCGGGATTCTGCACCACGGTCCTCCATCAAATTCTTCCGCGCCAAAATACTTTTTGGCGATATCAAAACCCCAATCGCGGAATGCGCCCTCGGTAAATTTCATGATGTTACCCTTGTGCACGAGGGTCACGCTCTTGCGCCGGTTTTGAATCGCGTACGTAATCGCGCTGTGAATCAATCGCACGCTGCCTGAATAACTAACCGGTTTAATTCCGATTCCTACACAGACGTCATCGCTCTCTTTAGCGCCAACCGTTTTCCAAAACGCGTTCGCTTTTTCTTTTGTGCCGAAACGAACCTTATCGAACTCCTTCGGGAATTCTTTCTGCAAAAAATCGAGAACTTTTTGCGCTTCAGGTGTGCCGGCTGCGTATTCGATTCCGGCATAAATGTCTTCCGTGTTTTCGCGGAAGATCACCATGTTCACTTTTTCCGGATGTTTGACGGGCGAGGGGACGCCTTTGAAGTACTGAATTGGCCGGAGACAAACGAAAAGATCGAGCAACTGCCGCAGCGCGACATTCAGCGAGCGAATGCCGCCACCTACCGGTGTGGTCAGTGGTCCTTTGATTCCGACCAAATATTCGCGAAACGCTTCCACCGTGTCGTCTGGCAGCCATTCATCGAACTTGTCCTTCGCTGCTTGCCCGGCGAAAACTTCAAACCACGCGATTTTCTTCCTGCCGCCGTACGCTTTTTCGACTGCTGCATCGAACACACGCTCGCTTGCCGCCCAGATATCCGGCCCTGTCCCGTCTCCACGAATGAAAGGAATGATCGGTTGATCGGGCACATTTAGCCTGTCGGTTCTGGTAATCTTTTCGCCTGCCGGCGGAGCAATATCTTTGTAAGGCATAGGCGCCAACTGTAGCGGCAAGCCTGCTGTGAGCAACAGTCATGCGCCAGAGGATTTAAGC